>JAZSNZ010000326.1:0-4178 GCA_045536645.1 Acutalibacteraceae bacterium | reverse complement strand
GACTTTTACTGCGTATTGTTGTATTATATTTAAGCACTTTTTATTGCAGCAATTAAATATTTACGGAGAGTTGTCCGAGTGGTCGAAGGTGCAGCACTCGAAATGCTGTGTACAGAAATGTACCTAGGGTTCGAATCCCTAACTCTCCGCCAAGAAGAATCCTGTAAACCTGCCGGTTTGTCAGGATTCTTCTTTTTT
This sequence comes from Acutalibacteraceae bacterium, assembly GCA_045536645.1. GTDB lineage: Bacteria > Bacillota > Clostridia > Oscillospirales > Acutalibacteraceae > JAISGQ01. The sequence continues at coordinate 3,980 of JAZSNZ010000326.1, read as the reverse complement.
TGCGTTCTTGCGAAAATCGGTCATTTTTGCCTCGATTTGGGCTGTTCTTTCCATAATTTTGGAAAGAACAAAAATGTTGTGTGGCACACAGTAAGTAAACTTTATTTACTCGTCTGTATCTGTGAAGTCTTCATCGGTTACGTCGCTCCACTTGCTCGAAAACTGACTTGACGGAAGATTGACTCCTTCCACCATCACCTGTGCAGATGTCAGCTTTGCAGAGTAATCAAGATGGGCGTAAATATTCGCTGTGGTCCAGCCACTCCTGTGTATGCTTGAGGGGTAGGCAGTTTGCAAGCAGGGACTGTATTTTTCGATTTTCAGTCTTGCTTTAACAATAATTCTCAGTTCTCCAGAAAGAAAATTGCATCATTTCTCATTAAATTCCACAGATATATGGCTGTGAACTTTTTTGATTATGCAAAATATATTATGGAATTTTTAACAGAAGTGTGGTAAGATGAACAGCGAAATTAAATTTTCTGTTATGATATGATATAGGAACAAATTAATTTTCCGCCATACTGCCGCAGTTCCCTTGCGGTTTAGCATTTATTTATATAGAAATATATACACAGAACAACCTGAGGATAAAACTCTATGAAAGACTTAACAAAAGGATATCCAGCGAAGGCTATAATACTGTTTGCCATTCCGCTGATGCTCGGAAATATATTTCAACAGCTTTACAACATGGCTGACAGCAAGATCGTCAGTACATATATCGGTACCGATGCGCTTGCTGCAGTCGGTGCGACGGCGGTAATTGTAAACACGCTTATCGTGTTTCTAAACGGTCTGACGCAGGGTTTTTCCATTCTGGTGGCCACTCGTTTCGGAGCAAAGGACACGAAAAGTATCCGTCAGTATGTCGCAGGCACTGTCATCCTCACAATTATTATCACGCTGATAATCACAGCGGCAGGACTTGTGTATATCGAACGTATTCTGGAATTTCTGAATACTCCGAAAGACATATTGCCCGATGCGCTGGCCTACATCAGAATCATTATTGCCGGACTGATTTTCACCGCCCTGTATAATATGTTTGCAAACATTCTGCGTGCAGTCGGAGACAGCAAGACTCCGTTGTACTGCCTGATGTTTGCCCTCTTCGTCAATGTTGGTCTTGACCTGCTGTTTGTCAGCATTTTTTCGTGGGGCATGGAAGGTGCAGCCATTGCAACCGTTATAGCTCAGGCTATTTCTGCGGCAATGTGCGGTCTTATTGTTCTCTTGAAATTCCGCGACATACTGCCTGTCGGAAAAGACTGGAAGCCTTTTGCAGGTCAGTATTCCGGTATGCTGGCGGCAGGATTTTCCATGGCTCTCATGGGTTGTATCGTGAATATGGGAACCGTTGTTTTGCAGGGATCTATCAACAATCTCGGCACTGATATTGTCGTTGCTCATACCGCTATCAGGAGAGTATTCAGCATAATGATGGCATTCATCGGTGCTGTGGGCACTTCTATGACCACCTATGCAAGTCAGAACATGGGTGCAGGCAAACCGCTTCGCGTCAGACAGGGTATGCGTCATGCGATGATTATCAGCACTGTTTTGTCCACTGCACTGCTGGTAGGCTGGTATATATTCGGTGAGGAAATAGTCATCTGGCTGACAAGCACCGACAGCAGGTCGATTATCGATGCGGCTGTTATGTATATGAATACGGATATATGGTTTTTCTATGTGCTCGGTCCCCTGTTTGTTCTGCGCTGTACCCTTCAGGGCATGGGAAGAAAAACCATTCCCATCTTCTCAAGTATTCTGGAGCTTGCTATCAAGGTTCTGTTTGCCATTATTCTTGTGCCCGCTTTCGGCTATGTTGGCGTGGCATTTACTGAGCCCGTCAGCTGGATAATTATGATTATTCCGCTGATTATTTCCTACTTCAGACTTCCGCCTGAGAAAATGCTCCAAAGCGAAAACACCTTATAAACCATTTTAATTCATTCGATAAGGAGGCTGTTTTATGTCACAGACTGTAATGATAACCGGAACCGGCAGAAGCTATGCATTGGGTTTTAACCTTGTGCTTCGCTATCTTGAAAACGGAGATACTGTAATTGCAACGGTCAGAAAAGAATCAGAAGATCTTAATTCATTGAAAGAAAAATACGGCAACAGGCTTTATATTTTAACGATGGACATCGGAAGCACTGAATCCGTATGTGCTGCAAAGGAAGATGCGGAGAAAAGCTTTGATCACATCGATCTGCTGATAAACAATGCCGTAACAGTTTCTCAGGATTGCGACAAGGAATTTTTTGATGCAAATCTTGATTTCATCGCACACACGGTTGATGTTACCGCAGTAGGACCTCTGCGGGTGATAAAAGCATTTTATCCTCTGCTTGCAAAAAGCGAGCAGACTGCTCTTGTGATGAATATTTCCTCGGAAGCAGGAAGTATTTCCAGATGCTACCGCACAAACCTCATAGAATACGGCATGGCAAAGGCTGCGCTCAACATGGGAACCATGAATCTTGTAAATGTCTTTAAGGATGATGACAAAATCAATCTGTTCTGCATACACCCCGGTTGGATCAGAACGGACGGAAATCCTGACAATCCTGCGCCGCTTTCCTCCTATGATGCCGCTGAGATTTTACGAAAGCTTTTCGAAGAAAAGAGAAACGATAAAACAGGACCGAGATTTATTACAAACACAGGCGAAGAATACCCATTCTGATAAAACATCAATCACAAACAATTTTATCAACACCGTTTGGAAAGCCTGATTTAATCACTCATAAGGCTTCCAAAACGGTGTTGCTCTTATTTTGAACAGAATTTTCTTTTTGCAGTTGATTCTTTTGACTATTTATGCTAACATGATAATGAGGAGATTTTCGGAAAGGAGCAAATTGATTATGAATAACACTCTTGCCGTAAAACTTGTTGACTCAGTTGCATCGGTGCTTGAGGGTAAAAGAGAAGCCGCCGAGCTTGCAGTTACTGCACTGCTGGCAGGAGGTCATCTGCTCATAGAGGACGTGCCGGGAGTTGGAAAAACCACACTTGCACTGGCCATTGCCTCGGCCGCAGGCTGTACCTTCGGACGTATTCAGTTCACACCGGACACCATGCCGTCGGACATAATCGGCGTGAGCATATACAACAGCGAAAAAAAGAGTTTTGAATACAAATCCGGCCCCATCATGAAAAACATCATACTCGCAGACGAAATCAACCGCACACCGCCAAAAACCCAGTCTGCATTGCTTGAAGCCATGCAGGAGGAGCAGATTACGGTTGATGGAAAATCTCATTCTCTGCCTGATCCGTTCTTTGTGGTCGCCACACAGAATCCTATCGAACAGTACGGTACATATCCTCTGCCCGAGGCACAGCTTGACCGATTTATGATGCGTATATCCATCGGCTATCCCAATGCCGCATCGGAGGCGGAGATGATAAGCCGTGCAATATCCGAGGATCGTCCCCGAAGAGCAGAGCAGGTACTTGATGCACAGGCTCTGGTTGAGATGCGAAGGAAAACAAAGTGTGTCAGTGTATGTCCTGAGGTCATCAGATACATAACCGATCTTATTGAGCTGACAAGGGATAACGAATTTCTCGTTCTGGGAGCAAGTCCGAGAGCGGCCATCGCCACAGCCCGTGCAGCGCAGGCGACGGCCTACCTTGACGGCCGTGACTATGTTACACCTGACGACGTAAGAAAGATATTCAAGTTCGTAATTGCTCACAGGCTCATAGTTTCCACAAGAACACGTGCTGAGGGACATGATGCACAATGGGTCATCAGACGCTTAATGAGCACCCTGAAGGTCCCCGTTATATGATAGGAATTTCTGTTTAGGGAGGTATGATCTGTGCCTGAGCATAAAGTCAGAAGAAAAAGACTGTGGCTGCGGCGTTTACTTGCGATTCTGTTTTTTGCGGTATCGCTGACACTTGCAAGCCTGCGCTCGGGAGCGCTTGTGTATGCCATGCTGTATCTGTCGGTGCTG
>JAZSNZ010000185.1:0-4309 GCA_045536645.1 Acutalibacteraceae bacterium | reverse complement strand
CCCACGTTGAGCAGGCTGGCTCTATGGTAAGCGACAAGGTCGTTCGTTTTGACTTTACTCATTTTTCTGCAATGACAAGCGAAGAGATCGCACTCGTTGAGCAGTATGTAAACGAAGAGATCCTCAAGGCTGAGAAGGTTGAAAACCGCGAAATGCCTATTGATGAAGCCAAAGCTATGGGTGCTATGGCACTGTTCGGAGAAAAGTACGGCGACAAGGTAAGAGTTGTCAAGGCCGGCGACTTCTCCATCGAGCTCTGCGGCGGTACTCACTGCGACAACACCGCTAAGCTTGGCCTCTTCAAGATAAAGAGCGAATCCTCTGTCGCTTCCGGTGTTCGCAGAATCGAAGGCACAACAGATCTCGACGTTCTCAATATGCTGGCCGAGTCCATCAACACCATAAATCAGGCAAGCGCTGCAATGAAGCTGACAAACTCTGCTGATCTTGTTCGCCGCAGCACGCAGCTTGTTGCTGAACTCAAGGATAAGGACAGAGAAATCGAAAAGCTTTCTGCAAAGATCGCTGAGATAGAAGTCGGTTCCATGGCAGCTAATGCACAGGAGCTTAACGGAGTATCTCTTATTGTCAATAAGCTCGGAGCTGTTGACGCAGGTGAACTTCGCAAGATGGGCGACGTTATCCGTAACGCAAATCCCTCTGCAATTGCTGTATTTGCCGCAGTAAACGGCGAGAAAGCAACACTGTTTGTATCTGTCGGTAAGGATGCACAGGCAAAGGGCGCTCATGCAGGCAATATAGTTAAGGCTATTGCTCAGATCACAGGCGGCAACGGCGGCGGTAAGCCCGATGCAGCTATGGCAGGAGCAAAGGATCTTTCAAAGCTTGACGAAGCACTTAATCAGGCAAAGGAGATCGTTCTTTCAATCGTAAAATAAGAAAGGAAGATGAAAATGGATTGTTTGTTCTGTAAAATAATCGCAGGTGAAATTCCTTCCACAAAGCTTTATGAAGATGAACTTGTATATGCCTTCGAGGACATCAGTCCTCAGGCACCTGTTCACTTTCTTATAGTCCCCAAGGTACATATCAAGTCTGCAGATGAACTCACTGACGAGAACAGCGGCTTTATCGGACATATCTATGCAGTGGCTGCAAAGATATGCAGGGAAAAGGGTCTTACAAACGGCTACAGAATCGTCAATAACTGCGGCGAGGACGGCGGCCAGACTGTAGGGCACCTCCATTTCCATGTACTTGGCGGCAGACTGCTGGCATGGCCTCCGGGCTAAAAAGAGCTGAGAGAAGGTTATTATAATGTCAAAGTATTATGAAATGACTATTGCAGGCTGCAAAAGACAGCTTCCGCTCTGCGCTGTGAGTGATACACTTGATATCGCCGCATTCATAATGTTCGGCGATGTGGAGATTACCACAAAATCGGCAAAGCAGCTTTTGAAAAAGGCACCGAAATTCGATTTTATCGTAACAGCTGAAGCAAAGGGCATTCCTTTGGCTTATGAAATGGCACGACAGGCAGGCACTGATTACCTTGTAGCCCGTAAAGGCATCAAGGTTTACACAACAAATCCTGTTTCTGTAGAAGTAAAATCAATTACCACAAGCCAGGTACAGATGCTTCATCTTGCAGATTACGAAGCAGAAAGAATCAAAGACAGGAAAGTACTTATTGTCGATGATGTAATCAGCACCGGTGAATCTCTCATTGCTATTGAAAAGCTCTGCGAAGCGGCAGGTGCCAAAATAGTCGGCAAGTGTGCTGTTCTCGCAGAGGGCGATGCAGCAGACAGAGACGACATCATTTTCCTCGAAAAACTTCCCTTATTCTTCAAAGATCAGGAGAAATAAATTATGAAGCGACCGTTTGCAGTAATAGGAATAACCTATCTTATTTCGCAGGCGGTCGCCGCTTATTTGGGAACTGCCGCCACTTTAGCTTCAGTGATAATTATTGCATTGCTCGGTGTATTATATTATTCGTTCAACGGTAAACGAAACAAAGCTGTTCTGACCGCAGTTGTCACTGCATGCATAGCCATGATTATTTCTTTCGGCTATACAAAGCTTTTTGTTGAATCTGCAATACCTCTTGAGGGTGAAACGGTTTATATCAAAGGACAGATTGTCGAAGAACCGTACAGTCAGTATGGACGATATTATTACATTATAAAGACAGAGCAGATAGGCTTCGAGGGTGCAAGACAGAAAAGCAAAATCAGAATTTCATCAAAGGATTCACTTGAGGCCCAATATTCTGATAATATTGAGGGAGAAGTCACTTTTACTGTAGTCAGCAACGAAAACAGCTACGCATCAAAGATGCATCTGCTTTCAAAGGGAATTACGTCCTCTGCATATGTATCGGATGTAAATTCAATAACTGTTTCTTCGGGAGAAGCAAGCTTGTACAGATATGCTATAATAATGCGAAACAAGCTTAAAAGCACAATAAAAAAGCTGTACCCTGATGAAACGGGAGATGTTCTTATTGCAATGATGACAGGAGAAGAATCGGGCATTGACAATAATACACTCAAAGGATTTAGAAATATCGGCATTGCCCATATTCTTGCAGTATCGGGACTTCATCTTTCGCTTCTTGCATATGCCGTAACATGGATTTTACGCAGACTCTACGTAAACAGAAAAGTAATAGCCGTTATAGTGTTTTTCGTTTCATGGGCTTATGCAGCTATTGCAGGTTTTCCTATGTCATCGCTTCGTGCCGCACTAATGATAACTGTAATGCTGCTTGGGATCATAGTTGACAGACTGCATACTCCGCTTAATTCTCTTGGAATAGCTTTGCTTGTAATTTGCCTGTTTGAACCGTATGCCGCAGTTGATGCAGGCTTGCTTATGTCATTTTCATCAACATTCGGTCTGATAACCGCCGCGCCTGAGCTTAACCGTTATGTTCAGCGAGTGATTTTTAAGGATAAATCAAGTATTTACGTTGGCGTTCTTCGTAAAACAGTTTCGCTTTTAGTATGTTCATTTACTGCCAGCATCTTTATTATGCCTGTTTCTGTTCTGTTATTCGGGAAGGTATCATTACTTTCGCCGATTGCAAATCTTCTGCTTATCCCGATAGCTGAGCTTTTTCTTGGTGTCGGTATGATAGCGGCATTTATCGGGTCGTTCGGCAGTATAGGTCAGCTGATTGCTTATCCGTTTATGGCTGTTGACTGGATAATCGGAAAAATCCTGTTAATTGCTGTGAATGTATTTGATAACATTCCCGGAGCGATACTCAATACAGGCAGCAGGACAGAAATTGTTGTTTTGGGTTGCATTCTCATCGGTATACTGTGGGCGGTGTTATTCTATCGTTCAAAATTCAGAAAGATTGCATTTTTATTCTGCGCATTCTGTTGTATTGTAATTACTTTTGTATGGTATTTCTGCGGGTATATGATGACAGATTCAAAAACTATAACTGTATACAACACAGGGAATACAAGCATTGTGCTTGCGCGGGACCGTCAGAGTACAGTGCTGATCGGTGCAGGCGGCGAGGACTATAAAGTATCGCTGGCTCAATACGATATGCACAGCAAAGGGATTTCAGAGATTACTGCTCTGATACTTACAGATCTCTCGCAGTCAGGTGCCTGCTGTGCTGATACAATAATAGAAGAAATGAATCCCGGAGAGGTTTTTGTATCGGGCAGTGGTGCATATTATGATACTGTCAGATATGTATCACAGAAAAATACAATAGAAATTTCCGATGCACTAAATGTGTCTGTTTCAACAGGTGCAGTCAATGTCAGTACTCTGAGTGATTCCTCAGAAAAGCTGTGGAGCCTCATTACCTGCGGTGATATGACCGCTGTTATTTGTCCCGACGGAGGCAATGCACTTGACTGTCCCTTTGGTTATGAATTCGATGCGGTACTGATGCATGGCGAGATCCCCTCATGTATCGCTTCATTCAAAGCAAAAGTGTATATTTTATCTGCTGAATATGACGATGGTGCGATAGCTGTTTCACAGCTCAGGGCACGAGGTCTTAAAAATGTATACTGCACAGGTACAGATGGAAATATGGAGCTTTCCGTAAGAGACGGCAGACTCTATATCGGAGGTGAAAATTTATGAGTGAAATAACTGCATTGCAGCTTGATAACCACATTGCGCAAAACAACCCTTGCAGTGTTTATCTTGTATACGGCTCTCAGAGCACCCTTATCAGCGAATGCACAGGTAAACTTAAAAATGCTCTCATGCCCGAATTTCCCGAAATAAACTTTATTGAGTTTGAGGGCAAAGGCTGCAGTGTTCGTGATATAGAGGCATGTGCTCAGCAGGCACCCATGCTGGC
>JAZSNZ010000315.1:0-3871 GCA_045536645.1 Acutalibacteraceae bacterium | reverse complement strand
CTTTCTGGGCCAGCCCAGGGTAGAGAAGGGCCAGAGAGCAGAGGAAAACCAGGTGTCAAGGGTATCGGGATCCTGATGCAGCTTTCTGCCTTTGCACTTAGGACACTGCTTTACTTCGTGGCGGGAAACAGTGATCTCGCCGCACTTCTCGCAGTACCATGCGGGGATTCTGTGACCCCACCAGAGCTGACGGGAAATACACCAGTCGCGGATATTTTCCATCCAGTTGTAGTAGAGCTTGGAGAAGCGGTCGGGGATAAACTTGGTCTCGCCGCTGTAAACAGCCTCAAGAGCGGGCTGAGTGATCTCCTTCATGGAAACGAACCACTGGAGAGATACTCTGGGCTCTACGATAGTGTCACAGCGATAGCAGGCACCGACGTTGTGCTTCATGGGCTCGACCTTTACAAGGAAACCGCCCTCGTCGAGATCCTTTACTATCTGCTTGCGGCATTCCTCACGGGAAAGACCCTCATACTTGCCGCCTTCAGCATTGATAGTGGCATCGTCATTCATTACGTTGATAACAGGCAGGTCATGACGCTTTCCGACCTCAAAGTCGTTGGGGTCGTGAGCAGGAGTGATCTTTACAACACCTGTACCGAAGTCCATTTCAACATACTCATCGGCAACAACGGGGATCTCTCTGCCAACGAGAGGGAGAGTTACGGTCTTGCCGACAAACTTCTTGTATCTTTCATCATCGGGGTGAACTGCAACAGCAGTATCGCCGAGGAGGGTCTCAGGTCTTGTGGTGGCAAGCTCAAGATAGCCGCTGCCGTCAGTCATCGGATAGCGCAGATGCCAGAAATTGCCGTCGCGCTCTTTGAATTCGACCTCAGCATCAGAAATGGAGGTCTTGCAGTGAGGACACCAGTTGATTATTCTCTCACCGCGGTAGATAAGACCCTTTTCGTAAAGGTTGTTGAATACTTCATTTACAGCCTTGGAGCAGCCCTCGTCCATGGTAAAGCGCTCGCGCTCCCAGTCGCAGGAGGAGCCTATCTTCTTAAGCTGGCTGACTATTCTGCCGCCGTACTCTTTTTTCCATTCCCAGGCTCTCTCAAGGAAACCGTCACGGCCGATGTCGTCCTTGGTAACGCCTTCCTTGCGCATCTTCTCAACGATCTTAGCTTCAGTTGCGATAGATGCGTGGTCAGTGCCGGGTACCCAGAGAGCTGCATAGCCCTGCATTCTCTTCCAGCGGATAAGGATATCCTGAAGAGTGTTGTCAAGAGCATGACCCATGTGAAGCTGGCCGGTGATGTTTGGCGGCGGCATCACGATGCAGTAGGGAGTCTTGGTCTTGCTGACCTCAGTGTGGAAATAGTTTCCGTCGAGCCAGTATTGATATATTCTGTCTTCGACTTCTTTTGGTTCGTAAGCTTTTGCAAGCTCCTTTGCCATATATATCAAATCCTTCCTATAACGTCCGATTTAATTTGCGGTGTATTGTAATATTTTATCATATCCTATTATATTGTCAACCAAAAAATAAAATGGCTCCCTCTGATGAGGGAGCTGTCACGAAGTGACTGAGGGAGAGATAAACTCAGTCCCAACAATCGTACAAAACTGTGATTTTCTTATTGCAATTTGTATTGTAAAACATTATAATTAAGCAGATGGAGGCGAATACCATGGCAGGAAATCCAAAACAGAAGCTAAAGCTGTTATTCATGGCTGAGATATTTTTAAAATATTCCGATGCAGAGCATTGTCTGCCCATAAAGGCGATAGAAGAAAAGCTTCTTGAAAAGGGCGTGCAGAGCGAGAGAAAGTCCATAGCAAACGACATAGGCGTGCTGAAAGAAGCAGGCATGGACATAAGAAAGGGCAATATTCCGTCCCGAGGCTTTTATCTTGCAAAGCGCCAGTTTGAGACGGCGGAACTGAGAATGCTCATAGATGCAGTGCAGTCATCGCCCTTTGTAGCGCGCAAAAAGACACGAGACCTTACCGAAAAGCTCCGTTCTCTTACAAGCGAAGCGCAGGCAGAGCTTTTGAAGGGGCAGGTGTATACCGACTGCCGCAAGAAGAGCGACAACGAGGAGATAATCCACAATATCGACAGCCTGCAGAAAGCCATAAGTCAGGGCAAGAAGGTGAGGTTTATCTATCACCACCGCCAGCTTGTAAACAATATACCTGTTTTTGATGCAGGCAAGGATTTTATAATCAGTCCCTACGCCACTATGTGGGACAGCGATAAATACTATCTTGTGGGAAACTACGAAAAGTACAACGACCTGTCTCATTACAGGATAGACCGAATGAAGAGGGTGGAAATACTCAAGGAGGACGCACGCCCCTTTCAGGAGGTTTGCTCCTATGCCGAGACTTTTGACGTAGCAGATTACGCAAACAAGGTTTTCAATATGTTCTCGGGCGACAGGCCTGAGCCTATTGAGCTCGAGTGCGAAATGGCATTGCTCGACTCAATAATAGAAACCTTCGGCATCAATATCCCCTACAGGCAGATATCTGATGACAAGTTCAGCGTAAGAGTCTATGCCGTTGCCAACGAAGGCTTTGCCAGATGGGTACTGAATTTCGCAGGGGGAGTGGTGGTAAAATCCCCTGCAAGCCTTGTTCAGATACTCAGAAAGATAGTATTCAAGATGAACATGACGTATAGATAAGGAGAAAAAGAAAGGCTCCCTCTGATGAGGGAGCTGTCAGCGAAGCTGACTGAGGGAGAGAAAAAAGCCCCCTTTTGCAGGGGGCTTTTAATATGTTTTCAGCTTATGGACTTTGAAAAACTTTTTATTTCAGAAAAGTCTTGTAATCCTCGTAATTTCTCTTGAGCAGATTGGGGGTATCAAGTCCGTAGGGGCATTTCTCCCTGCACTGACCGCACTCGATGCAGTCCTCTATCTTCTTCATCATCGCCTGACCGCCCTCGGAGAGATGTCCTGCGGTAGGCGAGCGGCGAAGCAGCAGGGACATTCTGGCGCAGGTGTAAATCTCAATACCTGCAGGGCAGGGGGTGCAGTAACCGCAGCCGCGGCAGAATTCGCCTGTAAGCTCAATGCGTTCCTTTTCGATAAATTCCTTTATTTCCTCCGTCATGCACGGAGGGTTTTCGTTATAGGAAAGGAACTCGTCAAGCTCGCTTTCCTTCTGGATTCCCCATATGGGAGCAACAGGATACTGATCGAGGAAAGCGTAAGCTGCATCGGAACGTGTAATAAGTCCGCCTGCTAAGGCCTTCATGCAGATAAAGCCAACATCAAATTCCTCGCACAGCCTGACTAAAGACTCCTCCTTGTCTCCTGCAAGGTAAGAAAAGGGGAACTGCAAAGTCTCATAAAGACCTGACCTGACCGCTTCTTCCGCAACAGTATAGCGATGATTTGTAAAGCCGATGTGGCGGATCATGCCTTTTTCCTTAGCTTCCAGCATAGCCTCGTAAAGCCCTGTTCCGTCGTCGGGCTTGGGGCAGAAGGCGGGATTGTGGAACTGATAGATATCGATATAATCAGTTTTCAGAAGCGACAGGCTCGTGTTGAGATGCTCCCAGAAGGTCTTAACATCTGTGGCACCTGTTTTAGTAGAAATTATAATATTTTCTCTGACATCATGGAGAGCGAGACCCAGCTTTTTCTCACTGTCGGTATAGGACCTTGCGGTGTCGAAATAATTAATACCGTTGTCGTATGCCTTGCGCAGTAAACGGCAGCCTTCCTCAACGCTGACTCTCTGCACAGGCAGAGCGCCAAAACCGTTTTTGGTGACCATCAGTTCTGTTTGTCCGAGACGAATTTTTTTCATAAGCAATCACTCCGAAATATCAGTTTGAAGAGGAGGCAGCAGCGGCAGAGGAAGCTGCAATTACAGCAGCGGTAGCTGCCTGCTGAGCGGCAACTAT
>JAZSNZ010000199.1:0-2456 GCA_045536645.1 Acutalibacteraceae bacterium | reverse complement strand
ACCGCTTGGCCTCCGACTTTACCTTATATTCCCTCTCTGCAGGCGGTAGGTATTACCTCGGCGGTAATTCTTGCCGCAGTACAGATCCCACTTTTGCAATGCAAAAGTGGAAAGTTCGGAACGAACTTTGACCCTTATGGAATCCCCTTTTCAGGGGGTATCGCTTGTAACGGTTATGTTTCGGCTCAGCGGAAAAGCACCGTAGGGCGGCGGCTTGCTGCCGCCGTTGCTCAATTCTCCACCGCAGCAGGCTTTTGCTCTGTCCGTTATCTGCTGAATGACCATATACTTTTATATCTTTTTACCTGATTAAATAAAAGGAGCTTTTACTATGAATATAAGCACTGAATTATACCGCATCTTTTCCGCCGTTACCGAAACGGGCACCTTTTCGGGTGCCGCAAAGCTTCTCTCCATCAGCCAGCCTGCTGTCAGCCAGGCAATGCGGCAGCTTGAGGACGCATTGGACGTAAAGCTGTTTAACCGCTCGTCCCGAGGCGTAAAGCTTACAAAGGAAGGGGAGCTTTTAGGGGGCTATGTTCGCTCGGCAATGGGACTGCTTGATGCAGGGGAGGACAGGCTTTTAAAGCTCCGCTCGCTTTCTGCAGGCGAGCTTCGCATCGGCGCAGGAGACACTGTTTCCAAATGGTATCTTTCCCCTTTTATCGGGAAATATCACTCTCTTTACCCAGAGGTTAAAATCAGCATCACAAACCGTACCACCGACGGCACAATGGCTCTGCTTCGCGATGGCTCTGTGGATATCGGCTTTATTAATATGCCTATGAGCGAAAAGGGCTTTGTATTCGAGGAGTGCCTTGCCGTCCACGACGTTTTCATTGCAGGGGAGCCTTTTGCCGCTCTTCGTGACAGGGAGGTGTCCCTCTCCGAGCTTGCCGCATATCCTCTTATCATGCTCGAGCAGGCATCCAACTCACGAAGAATGGTAGACAGGCATTTTCTCCAGAATGGCGTGGTGCTTCGCCCTGAGATTGAGCTGGGCGCTCACGACCTGCTGATGGACTATGCAAGGATAGGCCTCGGCATCGCCTGCGTTGCCCGTGAGTTCGTCCGCTATTCCGATAATGAGGGACTTTTCGAGGTACGCCTTGCCCAGAGCGTGCCAAAGCGAAGCATTGCAGTGTGCTACAGGGAAAATATCCCCCTTTCCGCCGCGGCAAAAGGATTTATTTCTCTGCTTGGGGAATGATGGGTGAGGGGTACAAGTTCAGTTCTGAGCGAAATCGAGTAACGGGAGGATGATATCCTCCCCTACGGTGGGTGTTACATAATTTAGCACAGAATCCATCAAGAATGAATTGCCCCGCGATGCATGAATTGTGCCGTGCATTCATGCACAGCAACATGATTTGTTCTGCCGAACATGAATTTGAGTGCGCATAAATGCGCACTCCATGAAAAAGGACTGTGCCAGGCTCGCACAGTCCTTTTTATTCACTTATGCTGAATCAGAGTGGAATTCTCGGTGATAGGCTGAATATCATAGCCCTGAGCGATGAGATACTCAATAATCTCGGGCAGTGCGGCAACTGTGGTATTCTTTGCAGAGCCGGTATCGTGCATGAGAATATTGACTACATTCTTATTCTTGCAGCCACCCTTTACATTGTTAATAAGTTTTTTCTTTGCGATATTGTTTCCGTTGGCATCGCCGCTTGAGACATTCCAGTCGTGGTAGTAATAACCCTTTGCAGGCACGCTCTTCTTAAGCTTTGCCATCAGTCCTTTGCAGTACTTCTTATAAACTGTATTGCTGGAGCCTCCGGGGAAGCGGATAATCTTTGAACGCACACCTGTAACATTATAAACTTTGTCGGAAATTCTTTCTATCTCATTGAAAAATGCCTTTTCACTTTTGTAGACCTTGGAATAATCGTGGCTGTAGGTGTGCAGAGCGATGGTGTGGCCTCGGTTGACGATAGCCTTGTACTCCTTGTCCCTGCCGCTCTTTCCGATAACGAAGAACGTTGCCTTGACACCGTACTTATCAAGGATATCCAGTATCTTCATGGTGTTTGAGGAGGGGCCGTCATCGAATGTCAGGTATGCCACTTTATTTGTGATTTTTCCGCTTTTTGATGCACTGTAGGAGCTGAACACCTTTTCGCCGTCCAGCACAACATAGGCTCTTACCTTGTAGTAATAGCTCTTGTTCTTTGTTCTGCCCTTATCGATATAGGAAAGGGTATCACCGTCGGTCTGACCGATTTTAGTGTATGTCCCTCCCGAGCTTGTGCTTCGGTAGATATAATAGCCATCAGCACCGCCCGATGCCTTCCAGCTTATCTTTATGCTTGTGCTGTTATACTTGCCTGCAGAAGATATTGTGGGTGCCGAAATGGTTGCCTTTGCAGATACAGCGGAGCTGAGCGAGCCGATACCTGTAAGTCCGCGGCTGGTGCGGTAAAGTCGGATCGTAGCCATGTCGTTCTGTG
>JAZSNZ010000269.1:0-6204 GCA_045536645.1 Acutalibacteraceae bacterium | reverse complement strand
TCTGGTACGAAGGCTGGGAGGGGCACTATAACCTCGTAAAGCTCAATCTGAAGAACGACAATGTCAGAGACTATATCTTCAGCTGCATAAGAGGCTGGATAGAGGAATTTGATATAGACGGTCTGCGTCTTGACGTGGCATATTGCCTCGATCTTGATTTCCTCCGTGCTCTGCGCGGATTCTGCAAGTCAATAAAGCCCGACTTCTTCCTTCTCGGCGAATGCCTGCACGGCGATTACAATAAATGGTGCAATCATGAGATGCTCGATTCTGTCACAAACTACGAATGCTACAAGGGTCTCTACTCTTCATTCAACTGCGGCAATATGCACGAGATCGGTTATTCGCTCAACCGCCAGTTCGGCCCCGACCACTGGACCATATACAAAAATCTGCCGCTGTACACCTTCGTAGATAATCACGATGTTTCAAGAATCGCTTCTCTTATAAACGATAGCAGAAACCTTCCCCTTATTTATTCCATGCTTTTTACAATGCCGGGAATCCCCTCGGTCTACTACGGAAGTGAATATGCCGCAAAGGCTGCGAAGGAACACGGAGATGAAGGCCTGCGTCCCTCTTACGAAACCTTATCCGCCATGAAAAGCAAGGATACAAGCCTTTGTTCCTACATCGGAAAGCTCTGCGAAATAAGAAAGAACTCCCCTGCCCTCAGCTTAGGCGGTTACAGGCAGGTCTACATCAATTCAAAGCAGATAGCCTTTGTACGTGAACACAACGGCGAGAAGATACTCTATGCCCTCAACTGCGATGAAAATCCGTCAGACCTTCATGTGGGAATGTGCTGCAGCGGTTACGACCTGATTACTGATGAAAACATTTCAATAAACAATTCCATCAGACTTCCTGCATTTTCCGCTGTCATCGCCCGTATATAACCTGATAATCTAATGACGCCTCCGTGCTTGACTGAAATACCTGTTTTTGGTATTATAAGTATGAGTGCGGAGGTGTTTTTATGGAAGCAAAAGGAAGCAATCAGCGCCTTGTAAAAACAACAAACCAGACATTGATAGTCGAAACCATACGAGAAAAGGGCAAGATGTCCAGAAGTGAGCTGGCAAAGCATCTTTCCCTTTCCAATCCAAGTATTTCAAAAAATGTGGACGATCTTATAGAAAAAGGCCTTCTCATTGAGACAGGCTCATTAATAACAGATGTCGGAAGACGTCCTATCATGCTTGAATTCAACGGTCTTCATGGCTGTGTGGCGGTTATTGACCTGTCCAGCAGCGATGGCAGAATCTGCATTGCCGATCTCGACGGAAACAAGCTCAAATATTCAAGAGTCGAAGGCGGCAAGATCATAACAAAAGAAATGCTTGAGGGTATTATAATAACCCTGAAGAGAATGCTTGATGATATAAGCGGCAAGTGCGGACCTCTTATAGGAATCTGCATCGGTGTTCCTGGTGTCGTAGATCCCGAAACAGGCCGCCTGCACTGGTCTGCTCGTGTTGAGGATTATAAAACTCTTGACCTGAGAGATATGTTCAACAATGCATTCAACGTCCCCATAACAATAAAGAACGATGTAAATCTTGCTGTGTGCGGCGAGCGTGTTTTCGGCTGCGGAAACAAAGAGAAGAATATGATCTATATCAACATTGACGCAGGTGTCGGTATAGGCATCGTGCTCGGCGGCAAGCTTTACGAAGGCCGCAGAGGATTTGCGGGCGACTTAGGCGTATTGCTTGCTGATATGGACACCATAGTTCATACCGAACGCAGTGAATACATGAAGCACATTCTGGAAAACAAAATTTCCACTTACAATATGATAAGCGATGCGGCTGCAGAATTTGACAGCGGCAGAGAAACCATACTTCGCACCATCGTTTCAAACAGCTCGGAAATAGTTTTTGCTGATCTTGCAAAAGCATACGGCATGGGTGATACTGCAGTTCGAAGCATTCTGCTCAAATATGCAAAATACATTGCAGTTCTAATGAAAAACCTGGTAAGTCTGTTTGATGTTGATCTGCTGGTCATTGGCGGTCAGACCACCCGTCTCGGCAGCTCCTTTATTAACGATATGACAGAGTATTTTCTGTCTCTGCCGGGTTATGCCACTGCTCAGATTCGCTCTTCGCGTCTCCTTGACACTGCTGTTATCTATGGCGGTATGTATACAGCTGCACAGGCTGCAATCAATGCAATAATCGAAGATAAATAACAAACAAAGAGGTAAAGCCTTTCGGCTTGGCCTCTTCCCTTTTAATTGTCTCTTCTGTACTTCTTGACCTTGATTTTCACCTTATGAGTTCTCTCTATATACTCATCTAATAATCCAAGAGTTTCAAGATCATTGAGCATATCCTCATCGGAATATTCATCCTCATAAGGAGAAGGTGTAAACGGCACCTCAGGAGCACGGTTGTTTTCGTCAAAACGTTCCTGCGGTTCCTCTTCCTTTATCTCAACCTCAGGCTCTTCCTCAACGACTTCCTCTTCAGTCTGAACATATACGGGGATAATGGGCTTTACCGCTACCTTCACAGCCGATTCATCTTCTTCGACTTCAGGCTCGGTTTTTCTCTCAGCTTCAAGAAGTGCGTCTATATCAATCTCGGTGGTAGTGGAAGGATAGGATTCAACCTGTATCTCTTCCATCTCCTCTTCCTCGGGTTCTATAGCCTCTGTAAGGTCACGGACAGGGGGTGCTGCAATAACAATCGGCTCCTCCATTATCTCAACCTCAGGTTCTTCCTCAATTACTACGGGGAAGGGTTCTTTCTTTTCCTTCTCAGGTTCATTCTCGCTGTCCTTTTTCTTCAGATACCTGAGCACAAGCATTGCCGCAAGAACAAGCACAAGAAGAATCAACAGAACAAGAAGAATAATGAAGATAATAGCATCAACATTTGTATATCCGCCTGTAAAAGATACGACAGCCTTACCGTCAGACATAAGGAAACCGATGGTGTCACCTTTATCCTTATTCTCTGCGAGGAATGAACCAAGTGTAGTCTCCACATTGCCTTTCCTCAGTTCATCATCCGACTTGAATGTGTAGTAATATGATGTGACATTGGTCATACTGAGCAGAGAAGAAATATCATAGGAATCAGAAAGAGAAGTATCGGGCGAAACTTTTATTATACTCTTTGTTCTGTCGTATGTAATCTTTCTTTCTGAAAAACCGCCAAACAGTATATCCTCAGCACGTGTAATCTCCTTGGCAGAACCATCTATCAGTATCTCCACACAAGGCGATGTAAACTCCTCGGAAAAACCGTCCATCAGAACACTTATCTTTGTATTCTGAGCACCCTTGATATCATAATATGCCTTGATATTGTCAAGTATCTCGCGGGATGTATCATCATCCATAATGATATAAATCTCACGGGTGTACTTGTCATTGCCTCTTGCAATAAAATTATAATACACAAGACTTGCTGTACTTATACTCTGATAACGGGTGTTGAGTGTTACATATGCTGCCTGCGAACCGTAATCAAGAGTATTGCCGCCCAGTGTGGGCTGTGAATCCTGGGGCATACCGTCAATCTCAGCTTCAAGCTGAGAAGGTGCGCCTCTTTCAGATACCACATTGTAGGTAAACGGCATCTGAGAATCATCACAAAGCTTTTTAAAGCTTATAGTTTCAGTAAACTCCTCAAGCGTAGCAAAGGGTACATTTGCATCGGTAACGTCACCAAAACCTGCCGTGCAGGTATCGCCTAATATCTGAGTTGTTTTTGCAGAGAGATCAGCAACGTCTCTTGACTTGAACTCAACAGAAATAACTGCAGATGAAGACAGATCGGTGGCTTTTACTTCTGAACCAACAGGCTTTACTGATTCAAAATAAGCAATTATATCTGTATAGCTGTCCTGATCTATTTCAGGTATCATGCGAAAATCAATTATTCTCTCAAAATAGCCGTTGGACTTGAGTACAGTCTTAAAGCTTACCTTCGAGATCATTGTGGTCTTTCCCTCTGCGATATTTACCTTACCGCCCTCGGACTGATAGCCCTTCTCGCCTACCTCGATAACAACACCGCTCTGCTTTATAAAAGCAGCTGCAACAGGAATATCTGCTGCATCAATGTCCACCTCAACACCCTTGGCTACCTCTTCGATAACCTTGCTGACATCGATAAATGAGAACAGCTCTTTACTTTCAAAATCCTCCTGAAAGGTCAGTCCTTTCATAAAGATCTTGTCAGATGTCTCAAAAACAACATTGGGTTTTCTTCCAAGCAGCTTTTCTATCTTCGAAACATAATCCTTGTAGGAATTGAATTTCAAAGTAAATTCATAGCGTGTACCCGTTTCATTGTCAATCAGCTGACTTTCCAGACAATCGGGAAGTTGACTTTCAACGATTGCATCAAGATCATCGAGGGTCTCAAATGCATTGAGTGCAAGATTTTTATCAAACGAAACGGCCATAATACGCTCGCCGTAAAAATCATCCGATATGTTTATTCTGGTCTGCAGATCAACCGTAAAATTGGCTGCATCTGCAACAGAACACCCACTGAAGGTAAAAAATACGGCAATCATTGTTATCAGCAAAACGACTGCTGCAGCAGCGCGTGATAATTTTAATTTTTTCATTTTGCCGCTCCTTTCCAGATATAGACTTTATCCGTTCCTGTACATCGTATATGTCTGACCGTCATACGGGTTAACAAAGGTCAACGACTGAGGTGACTTCTGATATGCAGAATCAAATGAAATATTGTTCATAATGTTATACTCGGAACCGCCTATAAAAACAATCACGCTTCCGTCATTGAATACAACTTCTTCCGAAGATGCTTCGGCATTTCCATAAGTTATCTGGTTTGCAAAGTTTATGGTTATTCTGCTTCCGTCAAACTTAATTCCGGCGCCGTCTTCAGACTGCCATGAACCGGGCAGTTTGATACGGTCAAACGTCGAAGATGACATTGCATTCCTTACATCACCTGAAAGCTTGCCGTCAAGATTTCCTTCATTTGCTGTTACAAGCATTGAGAACAACTGCTCAAGTTTTGAAGTTTCTTCATCGTTTGCATTCAGGCTGTACATTTCCGACAGTGCAAGATATGCAACAGCCTTCGGATATAAAGCACTGTCAAGTCTGTGCTTGTCATCTCTGAAAACAGAAAGCTCATCAGCAGCAGAAAGGTAATTTCCATTGCTGTAGTAAAATGCCCCCAGATTATAGCAGGTATTGTAATACCAACTTTCAGAATCAGAATAGGAGTTATTCATCAGGTTTTCAAAATGTCCCTTTGCCTCTGAATATTTCTCTTCATCATACAGAGCCTTGGCATATGTAAATCTTGCTGAATTGGATTTATTACGGATTTCCTCTGCTTCAGTCTCTTCTGCCACAGATGGGTAAGCTTCGAGCTCTGTAAGAATTCCTGCATACAGATTGTATGCCTTAAGATATAATTCGGAATCCTTCTTTATCTCTGCCTCTGCCGCATATTCATCTGCCTGTATCATCAGCAGGTCTATTTTGCTTTGAACAGCAAGTTCATAATCAACTGTTTTATTGTAATATTCTATTGCTTTCTCGTAGTTTCCTGCATCTTGTTCATTTTTGCCGACATTATAATAACATTCATTGAGCAGTGATGCAGTCTGAGAGTACCCCTTGATCCCTTCAAGTATCACAATTGCATTATTATAATTGCCTTTTTTTGCAAGATCCTCTGCTCGGGTATAAAGCTTATTATATCCACACTGCTCCATTATGTCTCCGCCGCTTATCAATGCAATGATGGCAATGAAAACAACCATAAGCAACGCGATGACACCAATAACGCAACCGCTTCTCTTCTCACTTATCTGCTTCTGTATCTCCAGTCTCTTCCTGTTCTGGGCAGAACCCGATGAACTGTCAGATGAGTCTGAAGATGAAGAATCAAAGGTCATGGCACCGGACTTCATGGCAGCTCGTATAGCTGCAGGAGAGGTCGGCACATAAGGCTTACGCTGTGTACTCTGCGAGGACGAAGCACTGCTCTGTGACTGGGTCGACGCGGGCGTGGGAGTCGGCGCAGGCTGTACAGGCGACTGCACGATCACAGGCTGTGTAACTATTGGTGCAGCTGCAGGGATATTGGTCACCTGCTGTACCTGACTTTGTACCTTCGGTGCAGGGGGCTGAGCCTGTATTGCGGCAGGCTCAGCAGTGGGTGTTTCTGCTCCGAATTCGGAAATAGTACTTGT
>JAZSNZ010000342.1:0-5320 GCA_045536645.1 Acutalibacteraceae bacterium | reverse complement strand
AGTACAACATCGGCATCCTCTGCCTTATCCACGATCTCAATGCCGTATTCATCTGCCTTTTTTCTGAAACCTGCCTCTATGGAGGTAACGCCGTTTATGTGGTTGTTGGGGCTCTGGTTCCAGTCTATTGTCCAGCCGCCGCACTGTACTCTGGGGCTGTTTGCGGCAGGGCCTGTGATATAAACCTTTGTGCCCTTCTTTATGGGAAGAACGTTGTTTTCGTTCTTTAAAAGAACAAGGCTCTTTTCAACAAGCTCTTCGGCAAGTGCCCTGTATTCTGCGCTGCCTGTCTTGTCCTGCACAGTGGGTGCGTTCTCGAAGTATGGGTCATCAAAAACTCCTGCTTCGAGTTTTACCTTGATTATTCTTGTGACTGCATCGTCCACACGCTCTTCGGAAATGTCGCCGCTGTTTACAGCGTTGACTATTATTTTTCTTGCTTCTTCATAGCGGTCGATCTCCATGAACATGTCGATGCCTGCGTTGACAGCGTTTATCATCTGCTCGCGGTAAGTCTTTCCCGAAGTGTTCTGAACAGAGTTCCAGTCACTTACGATAAAGCCCTCAAAGCCCATCTCGTTCTTGAGATAGTGGATATATTCGGGGTGCTCATGCATTTTCACTCCGTTGACGGAAGAGTGGGTTATCATTATGGTCTGGACCCCTGCATCCACAAGTTCCTGATAGACTGACAGAAGTTCATCTATCTCTGCTTCTGTCAGTACGGCATCGCCTCTGTCAACGAGTCTGTCAACGTCGGAATCTTCTCCCGTGCCGTATTCCACGTTGCCATCTGCGAAGAAATGCTTTGCGCAGGCGATTACACCGCCGTCGATAAGTCCCTTTGTGTAAGAGACGCTGAGGCTCTTGATAATATCAAGGTCTGCGCCGTAGCTTTCGTAGGTTCTGCCCCATCTGGGGTCTTCAGACTGAGCCACGCAGGGGGCAAAGTTCCATATCATATGGCAGAGAAGTGCTTCGTCTGCCGTGGCAAGTCCCATTTTGTAAGTCAGCTCGGGGTCGTTTGCCGCACCGATGCCTATGTTGTGGGGGAATATTACAGCGCCGTCACAGTAGTTTACGCCGTGAACATCGTCGTTGCCGTATATGTAGGGGATTCCTGCCTCGGAGGCGAGAGCCTTCTCCTGATAGCCGTCAACGATTTTCTGCCATTTGGTGTACTTTTCGGAATTTACCTTTGAAAGAATACTGCCGTAGCAGTATTTTCCCATGTCCTTCTCAGACACGCAGTAGATGGCAGGCTGTACCATCTGCGCAGCTTTCTGATCGAGAGTCAGGCAGGCCGTTATCTCTTCTGCCGACATCAATGCGTACTTCTGATAGAGCATCAGCTCTGCATCCGATGAGGATACCGAGGGCTTTTCGTTCTCTGTTTTGCCGCAGCCGACAACAGAAATTATTATCAGCACCGACAGTACAAGCGCAAGTATCTTTTTCATAAAGGTCTCTCCTTTTTAACAGAAGTTCTAATTATCTGTCTTATAATTTTATCATAATACATTTCATAAAAAATATCAAGAAACAGATATTCGTTTCAAATTCCCGCACAGAATAATGCAGGACTGCCTCTGCAGAAAGGGCGTTTTCTTCAGCGCCGAAAAAAGCAGTGTTTTATTGTGCATTAGTTACATTGTTTTCTCAGGGCGCAGATGGTATCATTAACACAACAATAGTCATTTGTGACAGGAAAAGGAGTGTAGCATTCATGGAACGATTAAAAGCACGACAGAGTTTTATTGATCACAGAGGAATTCTTAAGTGGTTCATCGCACTTATTCTTGTGCTCAACATTATTTTTGCATCCCTTCCCTCCATGCAGATCCGAAATGCATTTGCATCAGAACCTGCACAGCAGCAAAGCACCACTATGGAAAAAGTCCGCAATGTGCTCAGTCTGCGCACGGAAAATAATGTCCTTAACGGCGCAATGCCATGCAGGGGAAATGCTCACATGCTGGTAATAGATCTGTGCCTGCAGGACAAAGAAAACGAGCTTTCCACCGACGATATCCGCAACATGTTATTCGGCGATTCGTATTCTTACGGATCAAGCGTAAGAAACGAAAACGTCACAGATTATTTCAAGGCTGTTTCCTACGGCAAGCTGAATGTCACGGGAGATGTTGTCAACTACGTCTGTGACGAATATCCTGAAAACACCGATTTGCCGGGTATTCTGGACGAGGTTCTCTCGGAAATTGAGGATATTTCCATTTACGACTGCAACAACGACGGATACTTTGACGGAATCTGCTTTATTTATCCCGACAAAGTTTCGTCCGACTCCGCCCATGTGGGCGGTTTCCGCCATGAATACAACGGATATATGGTAGGCGGTGTTATCCATATTACAAACGAAAACTACAAGAGTGCCTCTACCTTTATTCACGAAACCGTCCATCTCATGGGTCTTCCGGACATTTATGCAAAGGTAAGTGTAAATCCGTCGGGTACAATGGCCGATTCGGTCATGGATGGCTCGTCCTCACGCTGGACCAGAACTTCCGGCAGCAAAACAAATGATATCCCCGGCATAATGAAATATCTGTTTGGCTGGATAGAGGATGTCACGGAAGTATATGAGGTGGGAACAACCGCCACCTATACTCTTCCCTCCTATTCCATCAATCCTTCCGCAATGGTGATCTACCCTAACGGAGATACCGACAGCAAGTTTGTCTTCTTTGTTGAAAATTTCACAGCGGAAGGCAATAACTGGTGTGTTGAAGGTTATGATTACGTCGGAACAGAAGGCGGTCTGCGTATATGGAAGGTATACCTTAACGTTGACGACAACGGTGCCATTATCGGAAACGACCGTATGACAGGCTGCGGAATGTCCCCGTACAAGTACCTGGAATGCATCAATGACGGCAGCAAATTCATTCTCAAGCCCGGAATGGAGCTTACCGCAGACACAACTCCTTCCAGCGCATATCATGACGAATTCTATTTCGAAAACAATTCCTGTTACCCGTCAAACTTCCTTGATTCCAATGTTGAAATCAGGAATTTGTCCCAGACAGAAAACGGCGCGGTTTTTGACCTGCTTATCCTTGCTCCCGAAGAATGTGAGCATTCTTATCTTGCCGTCGAAACCCCGCCCACCTGCGAAAACAGCGGCTACACCACTTACACCTGTTCTGTCTGCGGCGACAGCTATACAGACAATGAAATCCCCGCTCTGGGTGAGCCCTGGTTTGTAATGACCACTGAGCTTGAGACAGGCAGCAAAATGAATCTTGACATAAACATCTCAGCTCTTGACTATTCAAGCAACACCTGGGTCAGTTCTGATGACGGCCTGTTCATCGACTGGGGCGACGGAAATATCGTCAGGTATTCCGAAGACGGCGTTACTGCAGGCAGTGAAATAAAGGTCTACTGGGCATATCCCGATGCAGTCAGCTCATTTGTTGACTGCAGCTCCAACGAACTGACTGCACTTACAGTCAATCGCACCTACGGATACAGCGACACCATTATCTGCCGTGATAATCTCCTGAAATTCTCCACACTTCCTCTTAATCTTTCCGACGACGGCCACGGCTCGGCCTACAGCGGTTTCACTTACGACAGTCAGAAGCCTGTTGTCATTCCCGAAACTGTTACTGCAGGCAATGCCATCGACCTTTCTTCCGAATATCGGATCGACAGTATCTACACTAATTACACATGGTACGATACCGATGGCAACGTGGTTGAGCCCTTCACCGCGAATAACGGCAAGTTCACTTTTGATAACAGTGCTGCGGGCAAGGTGCTTTATTGCGAAATGATCAATATCCGTTTCCCCAACCTCACACTCAGAACCACTGAGGTTACCATCGAGGATTTCAGCTACCCTGTTCCCGATGCTGATGATCCCTGGGTTGTCATGACCACCGAACTGGATGTGGGCAGTAAGCTGAATCTTGACATAAGCCTTTCCTACTTTGATAAATTCTGGTTTACCGTCAATGATTCACTGTACATCGACTGGGGTGACGGAAATATTGTCAGGTATTCCGTGGACGGCGTCACTGCGGGCAAGGTCATAAAGGTCTATTGGGCATGTCCCGATGCGATCACCTCATCCTTCGACTGCAGTTCCAACGAACTGACCGCACTTACCGTAACTCGCTCCTACGGATACCATCACACCGTTACCTGCCGTGATAACCTGCTGAAGTTCTCCACTCTTCCCCTTAATCTTTACAACGCAGGTCACGGTTCTTCCTACAGCGGTTTCTACTACGACAGTCAGAAGCCTGTTGTCATTCCCGAAACCATAGCTCCCGGTGATGCCATCGATCTTTCTTCCGAGTTTGAAATCGACGGTGTCCGCACTGTCTATACATGGTACGATGCCGATGGCAATGCGGTGACTCCCGCAACCGCAGATAACGGCATTTTCACCTTTGACCGCAATGTTCTCGGCAGCACTCTGCACTGCGAGATGACCAATACCCGTTTTAACCTTCTCACTCTGAAGACCACCGAGGTTTTTGTCAAGTCAGGCACAAATGACTGCTACGGTGACAATCATCAGTATAAGGTCGTCGTAACCGCACCCACCTGCGAGAAGAAAGGCTATACCACCTATACCTGTTATCACTGCGGTTACAGCTATACTGCAGATGAAACTCCGATGACAGAGCACAGCTGGAAAGACGCAGACTGCAAATCTCCCAGAACCTGCTCCCTGTGCGGCCTGACCACCGGAAACAAGGGGTCTCATACCTATGACGACAATGTCGACGGTACCTGCAACGTTTGCAGAATACACCGTGAAACTACCGAGAACAGAACTGTTATGCATATGTTCCGTATGTATGACCCCAACTCCGGTGAGCATTTCTACACAGGCTCCGAGCTTGAAAGGGACTTCCTCGTCGCTGAAGGCTGGAACTACGAGGGTGTCGGATTTACCTTCTCCATGACCACCGGCGCACCTGTTCACCGTCTGTATGATCCTGTAACATACGAACATCTCTACACCATGGACGAGGATGAAAAAGCCAGACTGATGGCAGCAGGCTGGAATTATGAGGGCGTTGCTTTCAACTCTGCCTACGATACCGAGGTTCCTCAGTACCGTCTCCACAATCCTAATGAGACCCGCGGTGCATACCACTTCACCGCCAGCATAGAGGAGCGGGATTATCTGATCTCCCTCGGCTGGGAAGATCAGGGTATCGGCTTCTACAGCAGCTGGAAGTAATCTGCAGAAAGTCGGGCTGCAATGAATAAAATAAAAAGCCGACAGCTTCCGCTGTCGGCTTTTTGGCACCCCCGGCGCGACTCAAACACACTACAT
>JAZSNZ010000010.1:0-3077 GCA_045536645.1 Acutalibacteraceae bacterium | reverse complement strand
ACTCAGAGGGGAGGTCGCATAATGAAACAGCAAATTGCTATCTATCTGCGCGTGTCTCTGGAAGATGTAGACAAGCGTACCAATAAGCTCAAGGACGAGAGTAACAGTATCGCTTCTCAACGTTTGCTCATCAACCGTCACTTAGACCAGAATCCATTGCTCTGCGATCTTCCTCGTATTGAGTTTTATGATGACGGTTTCTCCGGCACAAACTTTGATCGTCCTGACTTTATGCGTATGATAGAGTACGCTAAGAAGGGCGAAATCAGTTGCATCGTTGTCAAAGACCTCTCCCGTTTCGGAAGAGACTACCTTGAGGTAGGTGACTATTTGGAGCATATCTTCCCGTTCCTCGGCATCCGCTTCAAGTCCATCAATGACCACTATGACAGTGCAAAGCATGAAGGCAAGACCATCGGTATGGACATTGCATTCAAAAACCTTATTTATGATTATTACAGCAAAGACCTCTCTAAGAAGGTCAAATCTGCAATGGCTATGAAGCAACGCGAGGCAAAGTATGTGTGCTGCATCCCTTATGGCTATAAGGCTCATCCTACGCAGAAACATCAAATGATCATCGACGAGAAGACAGCTCCGGTTGTTCGCCGGATCTTCTTAGATGTCATTGCAGGAAAGTCTTGCACTCAGATTGCCAAAGAGCTGAATACCGAAGGCATTCCAACTCCGGCACAGCAGAAAGCAGTCACCAGAAAAAACTCTACCCAAAATCCCCAGTGGACACATCGCGCCCTCTTAGCTATGATTGAGAATATCAAGTACACCGGCACGATGGTCAATCACACACGAGAGAGCCGTTTTATCCGGGACAAGAATCAGCGTCGTGTTCCGAAAGAGGAATGGTATATCAGGGAAAACGCCCATGAAGCCATTGTTACGCAGGATGAATATGACCTAGCTCAAGACGCGATCCAGAGACGGCGAAAGTCTTCCAGAGTGTCCCATGATCAGACTGACAGAGTTTACTTCTGCGCTCATTGTGGAGGCAAACTCGAAAAAGCCAACGGTACAGTCTTCGCTTGTCCTTCCCATCGTTATCACGACGGAAGTGCTTGTGAGAGCGTCCGATGGAGAAAAACAGCTCTGGAAGAGGTAGTCCTTGAAGCCCTCAAAGGTCAGATTGAGATTACCAGAATCGAAGCATCCGCAGCAAAGAAGGCTGCAAGGAATAAGGGTGACAGCTTACAGCGTCAGCTCTCCTTGCTCAAGACTCAGTACGATGCTTGCGGAAGAGAAAAGTTCACGATGTACGAACAGTACCGTGAAGGCAAGATCACAGCCGACGAATACCTGACCGGCAAGGATGAACTTGCAAAAAAACAAGCCGCCCTGAAAGAGCAGCTTGACGAATGCGAAGCTCAGTATGAAGCGAATCACCAGAAGAGCCTCGTAGCATCAGAACAGCAGCAGACAGCCAGCCGGATGACCGGTCTGTCTGATGACAAACTCAGAGAGCATCTATATGATGCAGTCGAACGCATCCTTGTTCACGACGCCGAGAGCATCGAGATCATCTGGAAGTTCGATGATATTGAAAGAGACACCGAGAGCCAAGCCGGTGTCACAGCATGATACCGGCAATGGCTTTTACATAGGCTCTGTCGAGATTTGTCCCTAAAATAACATAATCTGTCGAAACATCGTAGGCGCGTTGCGGCAACCTTCAAGAAGCTCCAAACCCTTGTAACTACGAGCTTTTTGAAGAATCCGTTAAATTTTTTTGCACCTACTTGACATAATGGGATGACCTTGGTCGAGTAGTTATACCCAAGGAAATAAGACGCACCATGCGCATAAGAGAGGGCGACCCGCTGGAAATTTTTACCGACAGGGACGGCGAGGTTATTTTCAAAAAGTATTCGCCCATAGGCGAACTGATGTCCTCCGCAACAAGCTATGCCGAAAGCCTTTTCAAAAGCTGCGGTATAAATGTTATTGTGTGCGATAAGGACGCCGTTATTGCCGCGGCAGGTGTTCCCAAGCGTGAGTTCGTGGAGCAGAAGCTTAGCAGTCAGCTGGAGGAGCTTATTGAACAGCGCCAGATGTACACTATTCAGTCGGAGGATGCAAAAATATATCCCACAGTCATAAGCGAAAGCCACTATATTTCTGCCGCCTGCCCCATATTTTCGGAGGGCGACGTAATGGGCGCGGTAATGAGTCTTAAACCCAGTGCAAGTTACAGTCAGCCTGATGATGCCGAGATAAAGCTTATTCAGACAGCGGCAACTTTCCTCGGGAAACAGCTTGAATGATAGATATAAAAAATCCCATGAAATTATATTTCATGGGATTTTTTTATAATTCCAGATTGCGCCGTATTGTTTTTTCTCCCCGCCAGCAATACGCTCTCTGACTGAATCCGTCGCTTTGAAGCATACTGTCAAGCTCCTCGCAGGTGAGACATTCAAGTATTCCGTTTTTGAAAAAATCTATGGGTGTTTCGGGCGAATTCAGATTGTAGGGACACACATCCTGGCACAGGTCGCATCCCCATTTGTATTGCGAGGTGCGGATTATTTCCTGCTCCTCCGGGGTGATTTTCTTTTTTTGTGTTGTTACCGAAATGCACCGCGTAAAGTCCAGACCAACCGGACATGCTTTTTTGCAGGCACCGCAGGAGGTACATTTTATGGCAGTGTGAAGCGGTGTGTAGTCCTCAAATTTTTCTTTAATAAAAATTTCCCCGATAAATATAAAAGAACCGTATTTTTCGTTGATTAACAGGCTGTTGTCACCTGTAAAGCCAAGACCAGCCCGAGCCGCCAGCAGTTTTTCATTGACGGGAGAATTGTCGCAGTAACAGCGGCAAAGGGGAAAAATGCTTTTGAAGCGCTCAAAAATCTGTGAGGCATATAGGTGGTAATCCCTTGCAGCAGCAAAGCGCGCCATGTTGCGCGCGGGGGATAAGCGGGTTTTATATGGCATCAAAAATACAACTACACTTTCAAAGCCCTCGATTTCGGACCTGCGCGCAGGGTTTATTATCTGCGCCTGTTCAGATGGCAAAACCGCGTAAAACTCAATATTTTCCTTTTTAAAAAAATCCTTTATTC
>JAZSNZ010000076.1:0-1798 GCA_045536645.1 Acutalibacteraceae bacterium | reverse complement strand
CAAAATCGGGTTTCGTTTCTCATCCCTTCAGACGGGCTTAAAACAAAACACTCCGCACCGATGTGCGGAGTGTTTTGTTGGCCCGCCTGAAGGGATTCGAACCCCCGATCTTCAGAATCGGAATCTGCTGCGTTATCCAGCTGCGCCACAGGCGGAAGTGCTTAAATATTATATCACCGTTCATATTACATTTCAATCAAATTATTTCGACTTTACATTATTACGTACTGTAAAGTAAAACCCAAAAGTTGTAATTTCTCACAAATTAGTGTGCAATCTGTTGTTAAAAATCACATGGTAAAGTCTATAAATTAGCATAATAGCAGAAAATCAACACAACGTATTGTATAATTCGAATAAATGAGTATAATCAAAACATAAAAAGAAAAAAGTTAACAGGAGGATTTTCAAATGAAGAAGACCATCGCAAGAAAAGTTTACAATACCGATACCGCAACCGAGATCAAGAGAAATGCAGTCAGCTATTTCGGTGATCCCGCAGGCTATGAGGAAGTTCTCTACAAGACCGCTAAGGGTGATTATTTCGTATACGGCGTAGGCGGCGAAGAGAGCAAGTACGCAGAACCCACCATCTTCGTTGTCACCGCTGACGAGGCTGAGAATTTCTAATCCAATTCAGACATAAGAAAGCCCGATTGCAGTAATGCAATCGGGCTTTTGTCATACAAACAGCAGTCCTTTGTCGTCCAGCACTTCTGTGCGCTTTATAAATGTATGTGACATTTCACGCCCCAGTTCAGTCTCAAATGCTTTGAGAACGATGGTGGGATTTATGTTGTTTATGCATCCTGCAGGGAGCAGTAGCATAAGCTTTACACCGTCCTCGCAGGAAACGCCCCATTCGATTATCTGAGGCTTAACATCAAATGTAGTCAGCTTTTTTGCCTTTGTTTTCTTTTCCACCATTATCTCGTCCTTTGAAAGGAACGCATTGAGTGCTTCAGCAAGATTATCAGTATCAATACCCTCTGAATCAAGGGTAATCTCCCATCGAGCAGAAACGATAGCAGTAGGTTTGCTGACAGGCTCTGCTGCCTTCCATACGGTTATACCCTCGGGGAGAGCAACATTAAGGCGCCGGACGGCTTCCTCAAGAGGCATATCCTCTACAAAACGGATATCCATTATCTCATAATAGCCTGCAGCACCGAGTGACAGGGGAAGAGCAAAGGTCATATATGCATGAGGATTAAAGCCCTCGGTGTACCAGATAGGAAGACCTGCACGCCTTATGCATCTCGTCATGCATCTGGTAAGGTCAAGGTGAGACATGTATCTGGAAGGGCCGTCCTTATGGAAAAACATTCTAACGGGAGAGAGCATCGCATTTACCTCCGTTCAGCTTGTTTGCACCGCAGCCTGCACACTGCTGACGGCAATGGGGAGTGGTCTCAGCACGCAGGGATTTTTCGTGTTCCCTTTTGAGGAAAGCCTTGCTGATGCCGTAGTCGATATGATCCCAGGGGAGAATCTCTTCATAGGAACGTCTGCGGTTGGCGTAGAATGCAGGATCAACACCGCAGTCCTCGAATGCCTGAAGCCACAGCTTAAGACTGAAAAAGTCAGTCCAGCCGTCGAACTTACAGCCAAGTTCATGAGCCCTGAGAAGGACTTTTCCGAGCTTTCTGTCGCCTCTTGCGAAAACCGCCTCAAGGAAGCTGGTGTCAGCATCGTGATAGTTGAGGGTGATCTTTTTGGAGGTCACGCAGGAGAGCAGATGCTTCTGTTTCTGGTGTATAACATCGATTGTATCCTGAGGCTCCCACTGGAAGGGAGT
>JAZSNZ010000033.1:0-4808 GCA_045536645.1 Acutalibacteraceae bacterium | reverse complement strand
CCTCCGACTTGAGGATGGTGCCAAGTGCGACCATCATAGCGGAGAATACGAGCCTCATGGTGGTGTTTTTTCTTGTTGCTTTCATAGAACAACATCCTTTCTTTTTCCGAATCAACGGATTGTAATTAAAAGAAGCGCCGCGTTTAACCTGAACACGGCGCTTTCAAGAAAGGCGTTGTGCTGTAGTTACCTACGCCGGCATTATCCGGATCAGGCGCTGTGACCGCATAAGTCACAAGGGTTCACAGCGGCAATACACTGCATCTCAGCCGATTTGCATCAGCACCCCATAGCGTTTCTTTTGTCAATCCGATAATACTACACAGAGAAGACATTGTCAACAAAAAAATCAGCCGCACAAAAAAGTGCGGCTGACAGAATCAGTTTTCCTGCAGTGCGCCTCAGTCCATACGACGTATGAAGGCAAGCTCACAGATATCTCCGTCGGAATTTTTGTAGAATACTATAACGAAGGAAACCCAGCATTCATTGCCCTTTTTGTCGTCCTTGAGGCGGCATTTGTAGTAAAGATAGCTGCGTCCGTGTTCATACTCAGAAAGCAAAGCTTCTCTTGTAAGGCAGGAGCGAACCTTGGGTATGCATTCGGTATGGATAGAGCGGACTGCCAGCTCCATGTAGTCATCAAATGTTCCTTCAGCGGGCATTTTACTGCAGAGACCGTTGGAGTCTGCAATAATGAACATGGTGTTTTTGGAAAGATTTGAAAGCAGTATCTGAGGATAAAAGGCTGACATGGAGTTTATAATGCTTCGGAATTCCACATTGTCGAACAATGCGATATTTCTTGATGCCAGATTATCAAGATACTTGTATCTGTAATCCTCGTTCACCATATCCTCAGAGAAATAAGCAAAGTTATTCTTGCCGTTTCGCTTTACATGATAGAGAGCGATATCTGCACGTTTATACAAGGCGGCGAAATCATTTGCAGTCTTATCGGCAAAGGAAATACCAAAGCTGCAGTGGATGAAATTATCGTTGTTTTCTCCGATCATGATACTGGTCAGTCTCCTGAGCAGACCTGAAAGGAGCTTGTCAAGCTTGCCGATATCAGAGTAGTTGGGGAGGAAAACGAGAAATTCGTCGCCGCCGAGTCTTCCCTCCATGCCTATCCGCTTGAAAGTTGAGATAAGCTCATCGGAGACTGCGCAGATAGCCCTGTCGCCCTGTGCATGACCGAGAGTGTCGTTGATGTGCTTGAGGTCATCAAGGTCGATAAGGATAAATACACTGTTTTTATAGTCGATTCTGAGAGATTCGGAAATCTTTCGTTCAATGGTAGTTCTGTTGTAAAGACCTGTCAGGCCGTCATTTTCAGCCTGATACAGAATATTAAGTTGCTTAAGCTTCTTCTCTGTGACATCGCTTAATGCCATGTGCATCTTGATGTGCTTTGTATAGGGATCTGTAACAAGCTGAACGGAGCAGTGTATCCATATCTTGCTGCCGTCATCGAGCACTATGGGCCAGTCGTCAGAAATACGGCGCTGTGCGCTGTTGTATGCGTCCAGAAGCTTTTCAAGCGCCAGATAAGTACGGATTCTGCGCTGTTCCTTCTTCTTTGTTATGTTGGCAGTAAGGAGCTCAACAATATTTGTATATGGCATATCGAGGAAGGATTCTGTAAATGGAGCAATAACGCCCAGCTGCTTTTCCACAATATTTGCAGAAAGATCTATCTCAAAGAAGACAGATTCGTTGGAAAGAGCGGTATCGATAGTCTGCTTGTAGCGCTCGTGGGAAATTTCACGATCGTGCTGAGCGGTTATATCGAGAAGGGATATCACAGCCCCCACAGGCTGCTTCTGCTCATCGGGCAGAGAAGTAAAGCGGATATCGAACCATCGGTCAACTCCGTCAAGACAGGTCATATTAAGCTTAAGCGAGCCGTTATCCTCACCGTTTCTGATAAGATTTATAAAGTCGCCGAGAGGCACAACAAATTCGGGATGAATAAGAGAAAGATCAAAAAGCGTGTTTACAGGGTCAACGCAGAATTCCGCAAGACCGCCGCGTACGGCATCATCGGGGTTTATAGCCCTGAGCTCATTCTTGGCGATGTTGTAATAGTAAACGATACGGCCTGAATGCTCACCTACGATATTCATTATCCGCTCTTTGCTCCTGAGCTGCTCGAGCATTTCGTGTCTTTCGGTGATATCAGTGAACACACTGATAAAGCCTATACTTCCGTCTTCGTCCACAAAACGTGAGGCAATCTCCTGAACTCTTGCCAGACCACCGTCCTTCTTGTACATTCTGTACTCAATGGTCACACGGTCAACGCCTTCTGCGCATGCCTTTTTCAGTATAGCCTGAGCGTTTGCAAGATCATCCTCGTTTATCAGACTGCGAAGTCCGTCCTTATGCATTTCTGCGATTTCTTCCGCGCTGTAGCCGAATATCTTGAAAAGATTGCCGTTCATATAGGGTATCGGACGCCAGTCGAGGTAGTACATCACTATCGCGGCAGGAACTGCCTCATATGCAAATTGCTCGTAATAGTGCTTCTTTTCCAGCTCTTCCGTAGTCTCATCGATAGTTCTGAGAAGTCGTTCCTCAAGGTTTTTCTGCTCATCGACACTTCTCGAAAGAACAACTGCAAGAACGTCATCGTCGTAAGGATTTTCGATGTTCAGCACTATGGTTTCAAACCAGTGCCAGCAGTTGTCGCTGCTGAGACTGCGATATGTTATGCGTACAGTATCCTCGCCCTTTTTCATGTCGCTGCAGAGCTTTTTCGGAGAAAGGGCGTTGAGAAGATTTATCCTGTGTGCAGGCGAAGCAAGAGAGACCGATTTGTTAAGAAGCTCTGAGAAAACAGTGGTTTTGCTGTCTATATCCTTTGAGTAATCCGCATACTGGATAATATTGCAGGTGTTCTTTGAAAGATTGCAGGTAACAATCAGAGGATAGATGGTTTTAAGCACGCCGAAAAGAGCACCGCTTTCAAAAAGGCTTTGCTTGTTGCCTTCAATATCGGAAAGGGTTGTCTGAGAAATGTCAAAACTCCGTTCAAGGGAAAGGACAGGTATACGTGACATTTTCTCATGACCTGCGGTTTTTTGCAGTAGCTCAGATCTGTGAGCATGGTCTGTGATAATAAGATCTATGGTAGCAGAAAGGATAGTCTTAACGGCGCTGTCTGTATCGGGGCTTATGATAAAATCAGCATTACTGCCGATAAACGCAGAAAGATTTCCTGCGTCAGCACGTGAAACATTTAATAAAAGTACGGTTTTACGTCCGATATTCAGCATCGTATCTATCCTTTCCCACACTGAAAGTGTGTTATTTTTTGCTCTGAAACAGAGCGCGTACAGTCAAAAGTTCCCATCAAAAATATTACTATCCATCTAAGTATATACCCACATAAATTCAATTTCAATCGTTTGGGGGCAAAGTCGGAGTTTTGCTCAAAAAATGAATGTACAATCTGTGCAAATCAAATGAAAAAAGTTTCGCGCTCGCAAAATATGCAATGTAAAAAACAAAGGGATTGTAGAAATGAAGAAAATGTGGTATAATTATATGTAAAGATTTAATCCTGCATAACCTGCTGTACGGAGGAAGAGGCATGAGCGAAACGGAAAAGGATATAAGAATAATACCTGCGGCGATGGAATATGCCGATTCCTATAATGAAGCGCTGAACGAAGTGGCGATGGAAGGCAAATATCTTTCGGTAAACAAGGGCTATGAAAAAGCGGAATCGAGAGCCTTTCTTGCTGACTGTCTGGCGAAGGGCTACCCCTCGTATTTTGTCCTTGATGAAAATGACAGAGTAGTCGGCTGGTGCGATATCGTGCTTCGAAGCGAGTATCAGGACGCAGTAACAGGAAGCATCGGCATAGGCCTGCTGAAAGATTACCGCAACGCAGGGGTCGGAAGACTGCTCATGCACACCGTGATGAAAGCAGGGGAGCGCTATGGCTTCGAGAGGATAATCCTCGATGTAAGAAAAACAAACGAACGGGCAATTCATGTATACGAAGTGCTCGGCTTTGAGTACGACCACTCCCATGACTCCACCATGATGATAGATGACGAGCCTGTGGAAATAATCCGAATGAAGAAGGATATTGCCGAGGCTGAGACAGAGAAAACAGATGATACAGTCAGGATGGGCTGTTCCTGGTGGCTGCCTGTAATCTGCGGCGGCTGCATCATCGGAGCAGTCATAGCAGTTCTCTGTATTCTGTTCTGAGGAGAAAACAATGAGCTTTATGGGAAAAAAGACTGCGCTTGTAACAGGTGCATCAGGCGGCATAGGAAGTGCCATCGTCAGGGCTCTGGCAAAGGATTACTGCGTGGCAGTCCATTATAACAGCGGAAAAGAAAAAGCAGAGGCGCTCTGCTGTGAACTCAACGCCGCAGAGGCGATCACAGCTCCCTTCGGGTGCGATATATCGGACAGCGCACAGGTCAGAGCAATGTTTGCGCAAATAAAGCGGCAGCTGGGAAGTATCGACCTGCTCGTAAATAATGCTGCAGTTGCGCTTAATAAGCTGTTTACAGATGTAACGGACGAAGAGTGGCGCAGTGTGATGGGAACAGATCTCGACGGCTGTTTTTACTGCTGCAGGGAAGCTCTGCTGCAGATGGTGAATAAGCAGAGCGGAGTTATCATAAATATATCATCGATATGGGGAATATCGGGAGCTTCCTGTGAGGCAGTTTATTCTGCGGCAAAGTCGGGAATGATCGGACTTACCAAGGCCCTTGCCAAAGAGTACGGTCCGTCGGGCATCAGAGTAAACTGCATAGCCCCGGGAGTTATCGACACC
>JAZSNZ010000037.1:0-6798 GCA_045536645.1 Acutalibacteraceae bacterium | reverse complement strand
TTTATGTCATTTGCATTGAGTCTGTCGCTTACTTCGTCCCTTGTCTCTCCGAACACATCAGGATCAAAGAATACGGGGAAATATGCATAGTTGGGAGTTACTCCCTCCTGTACGGGGTTGAACCGCAGACCGGGAGTTCCCGAAAGACGCTCCATATAACGGTCAACCGCAATCTTTCTCTTTGCAATTTCTTCCTCCACATGACGCAGGTTACAAAGTCCCATTGCTGCGCAGAATTCGTTCATCTTTGCGTTTGTGCCGATACTGTCAACGCTCTCAGGTCCGCTGATGCCAAAATTCTTAAACCATACTACTTCCTTGCCGAATTCTTCATCAGCAAAGCACAGAGCACCGCCCTCAACGGAATTGAAAACCTTTGTTGCGTGAAGGCTGAAGCAGGAAACATCACCGAAGGTTCCTATTCCTCTGCCATTGTATTTTACTCCGAAGGTGTGGGCAGCATCGTACACAACCTTGAGATTATGCCTTTTAGCAATTCTTTCGATTTCCTCAATATTGCAAACATTTCCATAAACATGAACAGGTGCTATTGCACATGTCTTTTCTGTGATAAGCTCTTCTATTTTTGTTGTGTCCATTGTAAAGGTAACAGGATCAATATCACAGAAAACAGGCTCAAGTCCGCTTCTGACTATTGCCTGCGTGGTTGATGCAAAAGTAAATGGAGTTGTTATGACTTCTCCCTTTAATTCCAACGCCTGAAAGGTAAGCTCAAGTGCCATGTGTCCGTTGGTCACAAGATCAACATTTTCAACTCTGAGATAATTTTTAAGCTCTGTCTGAAGTTTCAGATGTTTCGGCCCCATATTGGTCAGCCAGCCGCTTTCCCATATATCCTTTATCTCGTCTGTATATTCTTCAAAGCCCGGCATTGAAGATCGCGTGACGAGTATTTTATCTGCCATTGAGCAACCATTCCTTTTTGTTCGCCAAACACATCTTTGTGTGCATACTGCGAAAAATGACGACACTACAGTCGTTGTCTTAGTATATCACGATTCGCTTCTATATTCAATGGCTTATATATGAAAAAGCATTTTTTCATATCTGATATTTATTAAAATAGACTAAAAAACTTTTCCGTGCTATACTTATGACATAAAACAACGTGAAAGCGGTTGATTGCTTTGATTAGTCTGCTCCTGCCCATAATTTATCTGTCCTTTATCAGTCTTGGACTTCCGGATTCCCTTCTTGGCTCTGCCTGGCCGAGCATGTATCAGTCCTTCGGTTCGACACTTTCATCTGCAGGTATTGTTGCAATGCTGATTTCTTTCTGTACCGTGGTATCAAGTCTTATGTGCGACAGACTTGTAAGAAGGTTTGGCACCGGACTGCTCACAACAGTCAGTGTCGGTATGACCGCATTTGCTCTTATCGGTTTCTCTTTTTCCAGCAGATTATGGATGCTGTGTCTGTGGGGCATACCTTATGGACTTGGTGCAGGTTCCGTGGATGCTGCTCTCAATAATTATGTCGCTGTCCATTATAAGGCAAAACACATGAGCTGGCTTCATTGCTTCTGGGGTGTCGGAGCCTCTCTCGGACCATATATTATGGGAATGTGTCTTACAAAGGACTGGGGTTGGCACAACGGATACAGAATTATCTCTATCATTCAGGTGGCTCTGACCATTGGACTTATTCTTTCTCTTCCCCTCTGGAAAAAGAATGGCAATACCCTCAGCGAGCAGAACAATGTCTCTGAACCTGTCAGATACAAAGATATCATCAGGCTTCCCGGCGCATGGCAGGTGCTTCTGGCTTTCTTCTGCTACTGCTCCCTGGAACAGCTGACAGGTTTATGGGGTGCAAGTTATATGATTTACGCAAAGGGTGTAAGTGAAGAAACTGCCGCTTCACTTATCGCTCTTTACTTTGCAGGTATCACCATCGGCAGAATGCTCAACGGTTTCCTCACAATGAAATTCTCCGACAAGCAGCTTGTACTGTTCGGTGAAATAATTATTTTTTTCGGTATTGCCGTTCTCTCAGTTGCTCCGAACACCGTAATTCTCTGCATCGGCTTCTGTCTTGTAGGCCTTGGCTGTGCTCCGATTTATCCCAGTGTAATACACCAGACCCCTGAACGTTTTGGCCCCGAAGTATCTCAGGCTATGATATCCCTGCAAATGGCCAGTGCATATGTGGGAACAACTTTTTCTCCTGCCATTACAGGATTTTTCATGGAAACTGTTCATATGTACGTATTCCCTGTCATGTCCCTTATATTTGCTCTTCTTATGTTCCTTATGACAGAATCTGCAAACCGTCAGGACTGTATGCGTAATCGCAAAATCTGATTTACCGTATATAAAATGTCCATCACGCAATTGCGTGATGGACATTTTAATTTTACTATTCAGTTTCAACAAGGGATTTTCTCAGTTTTCCCATAAGGCGCATTATCATATTTGATTCGCTGTTATTCAGCGCATATTCGACCTTCAGTCCTGCATTGGAGTTTGTGAAAAAAACGGTCACAGGCGTATTCATGCAAAGGCAACTGTATGCATAAAGCTCCTCGTCCGAAAGCGGTGTCTCCTCCGGAACAGTAAGCCTCCACATCACTTCTGTGGGATTTGCAGCAAGCCAGGCTTTCCATGTTTCCACATCTGTTATTGATTCTAGGCCGGGACGAATACAAAGACGGGATGCATTTCCCGCAGGAGAATTAAGCACATAGAATCCTGTGTTCGTTGTGTTGGTCGTTACCTCCGAGCACACAAAACGATCGCTTATTCCTGATCTGTTTATTACATCTCCGTAATTTCCGATCTTAATATACCAGAACGGCGTTCCATCGCTGTAGTATCTCCAGTCCTCATCGTCAGAACCATCATATACTGCTCTTCCAACACGCTTTATAAGAACGCCTTTTTCAAGATCAATCTCATCGCACGCCCACTGCTGTCCCAAAGAATCGGTGTAATTGCCGTCTGATTTTACCGGCACCCCGCAAATACCGCCTGTTGAATTGAGCACAAGCACGTGTTCTTCGGCATACGGCTCATAAGGCATTGCCTGACTGCCGGTGTTAAGCATTGGATATATTGTACAGCCAACTGTCGATCCGTCTCTTACTCGAATATACACTCTGGCATACTTTCCGTTACCTGTAAAGGTCAGTGGCTCCCCTTCATTTCTACCGATGATCTGATAATTTGCAGATGTATCGTCGGTAAAATATCCAACTTCCAGATATACATTGCTCTGTCCGCCGCTGATGGTATACTTTGCTCCGTTTGCAAAGACAAAACCTCTGATACTCAGCTGTGCATAGGATGTACCGGATGCTGTACCCGTCACTGTTACAGACCCGTCAGGATTTGCTGTGTACGTCACTCCATTATGGGTGTAGCTGTCAGTCCAGCTTCGTACGGAACGAAGAAGATTGTTTTTCGAAACAATAATACTCAGTGTACCATCTGCGCCTGTATGTCTGATAGATGCCGGTGATTCAGGTGTCGGTGTACCCGACTGCTCACATCTGCCGTAGATATTCAAGCCGAGGAGCTCATTTTCAGACGCATCGGAAATACTGATAAGCTCTCCCTGTGCACATGAAAAAAGCCTTCTGTCTGCAAGCTCATCAATTGCAGACTGAACATCTGCTGACGCAAGGCTGCTCGATGCATTATCATAGAATATTTCCGATGCCTTCTTTTCAAGGACAATGCCAAGCTCCTTTAGTGATTTGTCTCCCTCAAGGGCAACACCGTTTATTTTCGGCTTGTTTCTCAGAAGAGTGTAATCCCCTGCTCCCTCTTCGGGTCTGACAACATTTTCGATTGCGGCAACTCTGTCGATTATCTGCGCATAAATATCGGGCGTGGGATCGGGAACTGCCGTTGCCTCAGTTACAGCCCCCTTTCTTATGCTGTAGCGGATAACCTCTGAGGTTCTGACCGTGTCTCCCTTTGTTCCTATTATGCCGAAACAAAATATTCCGTCATCGATAAGTACTTCCCTTGGAATAAAGCAGGAATCATCCTCCATCAGCACATGGTATACTGCATCTTCTGTGCGGTAGAATACCGCAGTCTTTTCAAGACCTTCCCACTCAAGGGAAAAATCAACCGTCAGCCTGGTTTCGTTCATTCCGCCGCTGGCTATCAGCGGTGCCGAAAGCAGGCATAGCGACTGATCTGTACATTTTGCGGATAAAATAGTGTAGTTCATCATTTGCTCCTTTTGTCTGGCTTTGCCATCGCAGTATCCGTCTGAGAGCGGTATGACGACACTGCAATGTGATGCGTACCCCTTTCCGCATTTTTATGATAGAACATATGTTCATCAAAATCAATACCCTTTTGATATATTTAACAAAAATTTGATAATTGGCAATATATGCGAAAAATGATGCTGATATCAACTTCGAGAAAAATATATTTTGTTTTTTATATAATCATTTTCTTGTCTTTATCACGTTTTCCTGCGCGTGGCTTTAGTTTTGTACTATTATTAGTTCATTCAGCTTGCATCAATTGAAATTAAGTATTGATTTACAAACAAATGTGCGATATAATTTCCACACAACAATATTTTCGGAGGAATTACCTATGTCACGGATTCTGGAAGGACTTAACGAGCAGCAGCTTTCCGCTGTCACCACTACAGAAGGTTTTGTGCGTGTTATCGCGGGTGCAGGCTCGGGCAAGACAAGGACCCTTACACGCAGATATGCTTACATAGCTGACGAACTGGGTATATCCACTGCAAATATTCTGTGTCTGACTTTTACAAACAAGGCCGCGTCCGAAATGAAAAAACGCATTCGTCAGATGATAGGTGACAGCGATACAGGCCTTATCGGTACTTTTCACAGCTTCTGCAGACGTATGCTTTCTGAGGATATTCACACCATCGGATACCCCTCAACCTTTATGGTCATGGACAGGGAAGATCAGAAGCTGATGCTCAGACAGGTAATGGAAAACATGGGACTGTCTTTGCAGGATCACAAAATCAGCAGTATAGTCAACGATATTATCGGTCCTAAAAAGGGCGCATCCCTCAATTATGTGGCTCTTCTGGCTAACACTGACGGTTCTGCTTTGCATAATGCCATCGTCACTGCCTCCTGCGAACGTGACGAGATCTTTTACCGTTATCTTCTGGAACAGCGCAAATGCTTTGCTCTGGATTTTGATGACCTTATTTATTTTGCACTCTATATCCTCGGCATCTCCTTTGAGATATGTGACAAGTGGCAGAAGAGGCTTCAATACATCATGGTTGATGAATTTCAGGACGTGGACGATGCTGAATATGCTCTTGTGAAAAAACTTTCTGCATATCACAAAAATCTGTTTATTGTAGGAGACCCTGACCAAACAATCTACACCTGGCGAGGGGCGAATGTGTCAAATATTCTCGACTTCGACAAGGTATTCCCCAATGTAAAAAACATTATGCTCACTACCAACTATCGCTCTTCACCTCAGATAGTCGCCGCCTCAAATTCTCTTATTTCCAAAAACCGATACAGAATGGAAAAGGAGCTTACTGCCGTACGCCCCACAGGAGCAATAGCAGTTTTCAACCACACGGGAAGCGAACGTGATGAGGCGATATTCATTGCAAATGAAATATCAAAGCATATAGAAAACGGGGTTTCTCCCCACAGCATTGCTGTGCTGTACAGGGCTCATTATCTCTCCCGCGAGATTGAGGAACAGCTTCTGAAAAGGGACATAAAATACCGCATCTACGGCGGTGTGGGCTTTTATGATCGCATGGAGATAAAGGATGTGCTGTCCTATCTGCGTATGATATGCATTGGTGACGATCTTTCTTTTGCAAGGATCATCAATACTCCTCGCAGAGGAATATCAAAAACAAAGTTGGGTCAGCTGAAAGAATACGCAGAGCAGAATAATATTTCTCTCTACGAAGCTCTTTGCAGGTGCGTCGAGGAAGATTCACCTATAGTTGCAAGAACACGTGCATCTAAATTTATTGAGCTTATCTCTGCCTTGCGTGTAGGTTTTGATGAACGTTCAATCTCTGCTCTTCTTGAAGAAGTACTGTCCCTGAGCGGCTACGAGCAGATGCTCCGCAACGACGGAGACGGTGAAAGGCTCGATAATCTTGCTGAGCTCAAGCAATCCATTGCCCAGTACGAGCGTGATGAGGGCGAGCTTATGAGCCTCTACGATT
Organism: Acutalibacteraceae bacterium; assembly: GCA_045536645.1. Taxonomy (GTDB): domain Bacteria; phylum Bacillota; class Clostridia; order Oscillospirales; family Acutalibacteraceae; genus JAISGQ01. Next base: position 615 of record JAZSNZ010000037.1, on the reverse strand, counting down.
ATCTGTCCCATGTCACTCTTATGACAACGGGCGATGACCCCGATTCCACCGAGGCCGTGAGGCTTATGACCATTCACGCCTCAAAAGGCCTTGAATTCCCCGTGGTTTTTCTCTGCGGTCTTTCAGAAGGTGTTTTCCCGGGCAGAAAGACAAACACCAGAGATAAAATGGAAGAGGAACGAAGGCTTGCATATGTTGCAATGACACGCGCTGAAAACCTCCTGTATCTTACCGACTCTGAGGGTATGGGGCTTGATTCAAACATGAAGTACCCATCAAGATTCATTTTTGATATTGAACGTGAACTTCTGCAGTATACAGTGGAACTCAGCGAAGAACTTACAGAACTTGCCAAGGGGCATATCACCGTTGACGAACGAAAGCTTGATGTAATCCTGCTGCCCACGGGAACGGAGATTGCTCACCCCACTCTCGGCAAGGGAAAAATAATTGCAGTTGCTCCATCGGACAGCTGTTATATAGTGCGTTTTGAGTCGGGCATTGAACGAAACATAAGCTTCACAGCAGGTTTTCTCAACAAATAAGCAAAAGGCTGTATTGTGCAGATACAGCCTTTTGCTTATTGAAAAATCTTCCTCTTTTTTCGGGAAAGGA
>JAZSNZ010000251.1:0-3096 GCA_045536645.1 Acutalibacteraceae bacterium | reverse complement strand
AGTCGGCGAAGCTCTGGTACTGGGCCTGGATATCGTTCTCGGTCAGACCGGCAGCGGCCAGAACGTCAATGGCGTTGAAGTAAACACCGGAACCGGGAGCGCCGATGGAAACAGACTTGCCTGCCAGATCAGCAACAGACTTGATTTCGGGATCCATGGTGATGAGCTGTACAGCCTCTGCATAGAGACCTGCTACAACACGGAAAGAATCGATCTTGCCTTCAGACTCAAAGGAACGGGTGCCATCCCATGCATAGGACATAACGTCGGACTGTACGGTGCCGAGCTGATAGTTGCCTGCATCGATGCCCTGGATGTTAGCCTTGGAGCCGTCGGTGGAAACAACTACAACGTTGATGCCTGCGTTGTTCTTGATGTACTGGCCGAGAACTCCGCCGTAGCCGTAGTAGGTGCCGGAAGTGCCGCCGGTACCCATGGTCATGGTGGTGCCTGTACCGCCGCAGGCAGCCAGTCCGACGAGCATTGTGAGCATAAGGATAACTGCTAAGATTTTTTTCATGATATATCCTCCTGATGTAATTAAATTCCCAATTATTTTACTATATTTAGTTGGTCAATACAAGAGTAATAACGAAAAAAATTCAGCGATTTAATTGTTGAAAGTGATGAAAAAGTACATAAATCAATCTCATGGATAAATTATGAAAAGCGACAGACTGAAATTATAAATTGTCTGTTTAATAATGGAGCATCTGACTATGAAATTATCTGCCATAATGATTTGCTTCATGTTGATACGGGCTATACTGCTGACATTAAAATAATCAAAAAAATCGAGTGTTCATATTGTACCACTCAGATACGTTATGAACACTCGAAATGGTCGGGATGACAGGACTCGAACCTGCGGCATCCTGCTCCCAAAGCAGGCGCGCTACCAAACTGCGCCACATCCCGATATTAAATTATAATCAAAGCGGCATCCTCGGCTGCGCCGCCAGTTTGCGGTGCCCAAAATTTATGCGCCCAAGGACTTGAAATTTTGACCGCTGAACTCTTTTCGCTCTCTCTTGATCTGCCGCAGGCAGCGATCGAGCTCAAAGCCCAAAGCAGGCGCGCTACCAAACTGCGCCACATCCCGAAGAACATAGATATTATAGTGAATTCCGATAATCATGTCAAGAAGAATATTTGCACTACACAAATCGGAAATTGAGTGATATAATAAAAGAAAGAAATCCTGAGAGGAGAAAAGAAAAATGAAAGATTCCATCAAAAAATATGTTGCCGAGTTTATCGGCACAATGGTGCTGGTACTGTTTGGCTGCGGAACAGCAGTCATATTTGGCTGCAGCATGGATGATAAGGTAACAGTGCTTGTCACCGCTCTGGCCTTTGGACTGTCCATAGTTGCAATGGCACATTGCATAGGCAATGTATCGGGCTGCCATATCAACCCCGCAGTATCTCTTGCAGTGTACCTCACAGGCGGCATGAGTGCAAAGGAGCTTGGACTATACGTACTCTCCCAGATCGCAGGCGCATTTGCAGGTTCAGGCCTGCTTGAGGCTGTAAAGGGCAATGCAGTGGGCTACGGTGCAAACAGCTGTGCTAATCCTTGGGTAGGTGTAATTGTTGAGGTTATCCTCACATTTGTATTCGTGCTGACAATTCTCGGCGTGACCTCCAAAAAGGAATTCGGCTCATCAGCAGGAATCGTTATCGGCCTTACCCTTACCTTTGTACATATCCTCGGAATCCCCTTCACAGGTACATCCGTAAATCCTGCTCGTTCCATTGCACCTGCAATTCTCGCAGGTGGAGAGGCACTGTCTCAGATATGGATTTTCATCCTCGCACCTCTCGCAGGTGCAGCACTGGCAGCAGGCGTATGGACTCTTATTCGTCCTAAAGAAGCATAAAAGCTACAATTTCGACATATTTCTTGACATAACTTGAACAGGGATATTATACTTTATGTAAATCAAGAAGGTCAGGAGAGCAGGTAAAATGAGAAAGGCACTTTACGCACTTTTAAGTATTATAGGATTATTGATAATACTCATAGTGGTATTGGGCTTTACCGACGGTACCATAATGGCATAAAAACAAGGCCTCTGACGATTTCGTCGGAGGCCTTTGATGTTACAGAACGATATCGCCGAGAATCTCACCGATAGAGCCTGAGATACACAGATCTGCCTCATTATCAAAATCTGTGACTGAACGATTGATGATTACCAGCTTCCCGCGACGGTAAATTATCATACCTGCGGCAGGGTATACGGTAAGAGATGTTCCGCCGACTATAAGCAGATCGCAGCTTCTGATATGTCGCTGAGCGCTTGACACCACATCGTTATCGAGCATTTCGTCATAAAGCACCACATCGGGCTTTATGATACCGCCGCATGAGCAGAGGGGTGTGCCGTCACAGCTCATGATATGGTCAAGACTATAAAACTTTCCGCAGCGAGTGCAGTAGTTTCTGTGGACAGAGCCGTGAAGTTCCAGAACGTTCTGCGAGCCTGCCGCCTGATGCAGTCCGTCTATGTTCTGAGTGACTACCGCCTTGAGCTTGCCCTGTTCTTCGAGCTTTGCAAGGGCAAGATGAGCCTTATTTGGCTGAGCGCACTGAAAAATCATCTTGTTTTTGTAAAAATCATAGAACTCATCGGTGTGCTCTGTGAAAAACTCATGGCTGAGCATATATTCGGGAGGGTATTTATACTGCTGATTATAAATACCGTCATCACTTCTGAAATCGGGGATATTGCTCTCCGTAGAAACTCCTGCACCACCGAAAAACACGATGTAATTACTTTCCTCAATAAGTTTCCTTAAGTGTTCTTTCATAAATATCACAGCCTTTATGGTGAATCATGTACAAATTATAGCAGAACACTACTGCCTAATCAAGGTAAAATCGACAAAATGAAAAAACTTCAAAAAAAGACTTGCATTTTTTGAAACGTCGTGTTAACATATACAACGTTCTCAGGAACACCTGAGGCGAGTCGGTGTCGATAGCGGTGAGGGTCCACCTGTTCCCATTCCGAACACAGAAGTTAAGCTCACTTGCGCCGAAAATACTTGGCTGGAAGCGGCCCGGGAAGATAGGAAGTCGCCGACACA
>JAZSNZ010000346.1:0-2513 GCA_045536645.1 Acutalibacteraceae bacterium | reverse complement strand
CCGAAGTAGCCGAGACCCCAGCCAAGGCCGGATGCGACGTCCTTCCAGTTTGTAAAGAGGTTCCAGTAGCCATCGGGGAGCTGATCCATTGAACCTGCACTGCCGCCAGCATTTATAACGGTAAGTGCGAATATGGGAGCTACGAGCAGAGCGCCCAGCATGAGCAGACCCTGGAAGAAGTCAGTCCAGCATACAGCGGAGAATCCGCCGAGGAAGGTATAGCAAACAATAATGATTGCCGCTGCATACATTGCAATATTTGCATCGATGCCGAGAACAGTGTTGAACAGAGTTCCGCAGGCCTTGATGCTTGATGCTGCGTAAATGGTATATGCAACAAGGAAGATTGCAGCACTGATGACCTGAAGAGCACGGCTCTTTGAAAGGAATCTGTTGGTCAGGTACTGAGGAATGGTGATGGAGTCATTTGCAGCTATGGAATATCTGCGAAGACGAGGTGCCTCAACTATCCAGCTCAGTGCATAGCCGATTGCAAGACCGATAGCGATCCATGCCTGACCGAGACCTGCTGCATAAATTGATGCAGGAAGGCCCATAAGTACCCATGCGCTCATGTCAGATGCGCCTGCGGAAAGTGCCGATACCCAGGGACCCATTTTACGTCCACCGAGGAAATAGCCCTTTTCTCCGCCGCCTCTGGAGCGGATGAAGAAGAACACGCCTATACCGAGCATAAACACAAGGTACGTACAAAACACGATCAATTCTGCGTTGAACATTTTGCTCACTTCCGTTTCACGGCACCTTGGTGCCTGATTTTTACATGAAAAAAACTAATGCAAAATATTACTTGATTTCATGTATCGAGCAGATTATAATGTATCCGAAAGCAAATTGCAAGAGGTTTTTCCCATGTCATTGTCAAAATATGAAATTTTTCTCAAGGTCGTTGAGCTTGGCAGTCTGACAAAGGCCGCCCAAAAACTCGGATGCACTCAGTCAGCTGTGAGCCACTCAATAAACTCGCTGGAAAATGAGACCGGACTTCGGCTCATAACACGAAGCCGAGCAGGTGTACATCTGACTCCGGACGGCGAGCGGCTACTGCCATCTGTCAGAAAAATAGTGGAAGCCATGGAGCTTTTTACAGATTCAGTCTCCGACATACACGGTCTTGAGACAGGATGTGTACGAGTGGGTGCCTTCGCAAGCGTTGCAGTACATTGGCTGCCGCAAATGATAAAGCAATATCAATCCAGGCACCCCGGCATTGAATTTCGTATGCTCACAGGCGATTATCACGACATCATGCAATGGTTTTCTGATGGCAGTATCGATATCGGATTTGTCACAAAGGAAATGAATGTTTCAGGCTGTGAGCTTATTTCCCTCGCTGAGGACAGAATTTTTGCCGTTTTGCCAAAGGATCACAGGCTTGCCGAAAAAAGCACGATTTCTGTGGAGGATATTGCCGAGGAGCCTTTTATCAGCCTCCTCGAAAACAGCTCGCAGGATATACGAAATGTGCTTAGGTAGGTAAAGGTGAACATCAAATATACCGCCAAGGACGATTACGCCATTATGGCCATGGTCGAGCAAGGCCTGGGAATAAGCATTATGCCCGAGCTTCTGCTGGAAGGGCATTCCGATTCTCTGTGCGCCGTGCCTATTGACGGTGCCCCAAGACGAACCATTGCTCTCGCAGTTTCTCCAATGGGCTCTCTCAGTCCGTGTATACAAAGCTTTTCACAGTTCGTTCAGAACTGGGTAATGGAAAAATACAATTAAAAGGGAAAAGCACTGCACAAACATTCCGTTTGTGCAGTGCTTGTTATTTAGCTCATGCTGATAGTTACTATATCAGATCTTATAAGATTACCGTATTTATCCTTTATGACGCAGCGAAGGATTCTGCCGTCCTTGGATGCATCCATTTTGGTTGTATAGGTATTCGATGTAATGGAAGACTTGGTGTATGCTGAATCGCCGGGATTCTTTATCCACCACTGATAGGTAACATCATCGCCCTGTGCTTTGACTGTTGCCGATACATACTCACCGCTGGCTGCGCTTGCACTGACGGGCTGCTGGGTTATTTTAAGCAGAGTCCTGTCAAGCATGGTAATGGTTACGACATCAGACTTTATCATATTGCCGTGCTTATCCTTAATGACACACTGCAGGATTCTGCCGTCTCTTGACTCGTCCATCACTGTAGAGTAAGTGCCTGATGTTATTGACGACTTTGAATACTTGCTGTCGCCCTTGTTCTTTATGTACCACTGATAGGTAACGTCATCGCCTTCTGCCTTGACTGTTACCTTGACTGTCTCTCCGTTTGCAGCACCTGTATCGACAGGCTGCTGAGTGATTTTCAGCGGAGTCTGATTAAGCATGGTAATGGTTACGACATCGGACTTTATCATGTTGCCGTGCTTATCCTTAATGACACACTGCAGGATTCTGCCGTCTCTTGACTCGTCCATCACTGTAGAGTAAGTGCCTGATGTTATTGACGACTTTGAATACTTGCTGTCGCCCTTGTTCTTTAT
>JAZSNZ010000090.1:0-17552 GCA_045536645.1 Acutalibacteraceae bacterium | reverse complement strand
CCCCTACTACGGAAAATCTAAGTCTGTACAGAATCCTGCAACGGGAGGCTGATAGCCTCCCCTACACTATCCACATCCCGAGCTAGCAAGAAAAAGCCGAGTACTCCCGAAAGGGAAAACTCGGCTTTGATTCATTATACAGGCAAGGGGCGATTAGTTGTTCTCGGAGTTGTTGGCGTAAGTAACCTTGGAGGGGTTGATCTTAACGCCAGGGCCCATGGTAGAAGCGATGACGCAGGACTTGATGTACTGGCCCTTAGCTGCTGCGGGCTTTGCCTTGTTGATAGCGCCCATGAGGGTCTCGAGGTTTTCAACCAGCTTGTCAGCGCCGAAGGAAACCTTACCGATGGGGCAGTGGATGATGTTGGTCTTGTCAAGACGGTACTCGATCTTACCGGCCTTAGCCTCGGTGATAGCTCTTGCGATATCGGGGGTAACGGTACCTGCCTTGGGGTTCGGCATAAGACCACGGGGACCGAGGACCTTACCGAGACGACCGACCATACCCATCATGTCGGGTGTGGTGATGAGAACGTCGAAGTCCATCCAGTTCTCCTGCTGGATCTTCTGGAGGAACTCGTCAGAACCTGCATACTCTGCGCCTGCAGCCTTGGCAGCCTCTACCTTGTCGTCCTTACAGATAGCGAGAACGCGGACGCTCTTACCGGTGCCGTTGGGCAGAACGATAGCGCCACGAACCTGCTGGTCAGCGTGACGGCCGTCAACGCCGAGCTTTACGTGGATCTCGACAGTCTCGTCGAACTTTGCGGAAGCGGTCTCGCAGACAGCCTTGCAAGCCTCTGCAACATCATAAAGGTTAGCTCTGTCGTACTTCTTCAGAGCATCTGTATATTTCTTACCGTGTTTCATTTAATATCCTCCCAAATAGTGGTGATGGGTGAGCATTCTGCTCCCCGGGGCGGAATTTAATCCTCCCACTTTTTCTTGGGGCAATTAGTCCTCTACGACTACGCCCATGCTGCGTGCGGTACCTGCGACCATGCTCATAGCAGTCTCAATAGTAGCTGCGTTGAGGTCGGGCATCTTGATCTCAGCGATCTCTCTGACCTGTGCCTTGGTGATGGTAGCAACCTTGGTCTTGTTGGGAACGCCGGAACCGGAGTCGATGCCGCACTTTTTCTTGATAAGAACAGCAGCAGGCGGAGTCTTGGTGATGAAGGAGAAGGAGCGGTCTGCGTAAACAGTGATAACGACGGGGATGATAAGACCTACATCGTTCTTGGTGCGCTCGTTGAATTCCTTCGTGAACTGCATGATGTTAACGCCGTGCTGACCGAGTGCAGGGCCTACGGGGGGAGCCGGAGTAGCCTTGCCTGCGGGGATTTGAAGTTTAATATAACCTGTTACTTTCTGAGCCATTTGAAATTGCACCTCCAAAATTCGTGGTAGTTACGGAAATTTTGCCCCGCAAAATTTCCTCCCACCTTTGAGCCCTCGTAGAAACAAGGGCGGATACATTAGTCGAGTGCGACTACCGACTCGACGGGAAGCTCGACCGGTGTTTCACGACCGAACATACTGATACTTACATTGACAATTCCCTTGGCGGCATCGATGCCTGTGACGGTTGCGAACATACCCTCAAACATACCGTCAACAACCTTGACCGAATCACCGACTTCAAAGGGTGCTGCAATCTCGGCAGAGCCGACGCCCATGCGTGCGACTTCCTCATCAGTCAGGGGAATAGGCTCGGAATCCGGGCCTACAAAGCCTGTGCAGCCTCTGATGTTTCGAACGAGATACCAGGTATCGTTGGTACAGATCATCTTTACCAGCACATAGCCGGGGAAAATCTTATGCTCAACTTCCTTTTTCTCGCCGTCCTTCAGCTCAGTGACTATCTCAGTAGGTACTCTGACCTCCTGGATCATGTGCTGAAGTCCTCTGTTCTCAACCAGCTGCTCTATGCTTGTTGCTACCTTGTTCTCGTAACCGGAGAATGTGTGCACAACGTACCACAGAGCGTCGGGTGAATAATCTCTGTTATTATCTGACATTCGCTGCGCCTCCTTTTACACGCTTATGTACAAGGAATTATTCAGCGTCAGAGTTGGATGCTGTTTCTGTTGCGGAAACGGTGTCGGAACCTGCATTCTCAAGAGCACCGCCGATCTGTGCGGCAATGTTCTTGTAGCTTTCAATGTAGCTCTCAACAACGTCGGAATCAGAGCTGACGCAGCCGGTATCGTACTTACCGTTTACGGTCATTACATAGTATTCCTTCTCAGGATACATATCGGTGATGCTTGCCTCGGAAAGTCCGCTGCCTGCGAAGATATCGCTGGTGGAAGCGAGAACGCAGTCGAACTTGAGGTCGCTGTCGGAAGTGGTGCCTACCTGAGGTACGTCCACTGCATCAGACTTGAGAAGAGCCTGACGGCCGAGAGTAAGGACAGTATCAACGCCCCAGATGAACAGACCTACGATAGCAACTACCGCGATTGTTACCAGAGAGTTTCTGATAACCTCAGGAAGAGTCGGCCAGGAGATCTTCTTGAGCTCGCTCTTGTACTCGCGGAAGAACTTGCTGATCTTCTGCCAGATGCTGGGCTTATCGCTCTTTTTCTTGGCGACTTCCTTCTTTTCGAGATTCTTGTTATCTGCCATTTTCTTTTTTGCCCCCTTATTTGCTTTCCTTGTGCAGGGTGTGCTTTCTGCAGAACTTGCAATACTTACGCATCTCAAGCCTGTCGGGGTTGTTCTTCTTGTTCTTGTTGGTTACATAGTTGCGCTGCTTGCACTCCGTGCATGCCATGGTGATTTTAACTCGCACTTAACGGCACCTCCTGATTATACCGCTTTCGCGGCATTTTTAGCCTCCCTCGCTGTGAATTTGAGGGCAACACAAAAAAAGCCCTCTGCGAGGTATAAAGAGTATAGCACACCGGACACCGCTCAGTCAAGTGTTTTTTGGGCTTTTTTCAGCGGTTTTGAGGGCGTTCAATCCCTTGTATGAACGGTCAGCCTGCAGGCCAAGATATTGGGTCATAAGGCTTGTATATACATCATATATATAACCTGTCCGCATTATTTAACATGGATTTAACTTTACTTCACCGATATTTAACTTGAGTGTGAAAAATTTACCTGTTATACTTAAATTGATAAAAAAGGCACAATCCCTTTTTGAAAGGAATGGTAAAATGGCACTGTCCTTAATGGATTACATCTCGCAGATGCTCCAGTATCCTGCACTGATCGTAACCACCGTGCTTGTCCTTGCCGTAATACTCGTTAACGGCTGGACTGACGCACCCAACGCCATTGCGACCTGTGTTTCCACACGCGCAATGAAGCCGGGCGCGGCGATACTCATGGCAGCAGTATTCAACCTGCTGGGCGTTCTGGTAATGACCTCGGTCAATCAGAAGGTAGCAATGACCATATATAATATGGTCGACTTCGGAGCGGAAACCGACAAGGCACTGATTGCGCTGTGCGCTGCTCTTGTGGCAATCGTTCTCTGGGCTACGGCGGCATGGTGGTTCGGAATACCTACCAGCGAAAGCCACGCACTCATTGCAGGTATCTCAGGAGCCGCAATTGCTCTGAACAACGGCTTCGACGGAATCAACGGCGGCGAGTGGATAAAGGTCATCTATGGCCTCGGGCTTTCCACCTTCCTGGGCTTTGGCATGGGCTTTGTGACTGTAAAGATAGTTGAGATATGCTGCCGCAGAACAAACAAGCTCAAAACCGACGGCTTCTTCAGAAAAGGTCAGATAGGCGGTGCGGCCGCAATGGCATTCATGCACGGCGCTCAGGACGGTCAGAAGTTCATCGGCGTATTTCTCCTCGGTATGTTCCTTGTACAGGGACAGTCAAGCACCGGCGATATCGCCGTTCCCCTCTGGCTGATGATTCTCTGTGCGGCAATTATGGGGCTGGGCACCTCAATCGGCGGTTACAAAATAATCAAGTCCGTAGGCATGGACATGGTCAAGCTTGAAACCTATCAGGGTTTCTCCGCTGACCTTGCAGCAGCAGGCTGTCTGCTTATCTCAAGCGTAACAGGTATCCCCGTCTCCACCACTCACACCAAGACTACCGCCATCATGGGCGTCGGCGCTGCCAGAAGCGTAAAGCGCGTAAACTGGAGCGTGGTCAAGGAAATGGTGCTCACATGGGTACTCACCTTCCCCGGCTGCGGACTGGTCGGCTTCGGTATGGCAAAGCTCTTTATGTTAATATTTTAAGTAAATATTACTGAATGTATACAGGAGGAATATAAAATGGCTAAGAAAAATGCTGCTTACAATTATTTCAATTTCTTTATCGATATGGCAAACTGCGCTCACGAGGCTGCAGATTACCTCAAGAAGTGCTTCGCCAACTATGAGAGCGAGGACATCAAGACCATGGTCGACGAGATGCATAAGATTGAGCACAGCGCTGACCTCAAGAAGCACGAGATGAGTGAGAAGCTCCTTCGTGAGTTCCTGCCTCCCATCGACCGTGACGATATCATGGAGCTTTCCGCTTCCCTTGACCAGGTCGTAGACGGCATTGAGGACGTTGTTCTCAGACTTTATATGTTCGATGTCCGCTCTGTCAGGGATGAGGCAAAGCAGATGGCAGACGTCGTTGTACAGCTCTGCAGCAAGATGGTGGATATGCTCTCCTGCTTCGAGGGCTTCAAAAAGAAGATTCCCGAGCTCAAGGAGCACATCGTTGCTATCAATAATCTGGAAGAGCAGTCCGACAAAATCTATATAGAAGCTATGCGCAGCCTCTATACAGGCACTGCTGCTTATGTCGAGCTGAGCGCATGGAAGGAGATCTACGATTTCCTCGAGCGCTGCTGCGACCGCTGCGAGCACGTTGCAGACGCAGTAGAGACCGTTATCATGAAGAATTCCTGATTGGTTCTGTATTTCGATGGTATTATCAAAAAGGTCTTTCCCGAAAGGGAAAGACCTTTTTTGTTCGGTGAGGTTGTATCGGATATAATATTTTGCCCATGTATATAAATCAAATATCGTAGTTGCAGACGTATCGGAATGTTTTACAGCGGGAGGGAACCCCCCTACGGGTGCGTTGTTTTGCCTCGGTGGGAAATCGGGGCAACGGGACGTCGAGGACGCCGTCCCCTACGGTGCGTTGTTTTGCCTCGGTGCAAAATCGCACAACATAGCTTTTATAATCGGCAAGGTTCAGAACGAACTTTGCCCCTCTTCTATTCTCTGTTATCTGAATAAACAAAAATCCGAGCATCCCTCTTTCGGGGAATACTCGGATTCAATTTAAATCTATTCTCCTGTCTGTGCCGCTCGCTCTTTCTTATCCTTCTCAGCGCAGACAACAATATCCGCCAGCTGATAACCCAAAGTCTCCACAAGATCAAGGTCACACTCGGTGTCCTTTTTTGTATGTATATTGGGTATATACAGAGGACCGAGAACGGCTCGCTTCATTCGGGTGAGCATGACCGCACCTTTGAATGAAGCATGATCGCTCATATAAATCATCATGCTTTTCTTTCGTATGAGCTTTACATCACGCTCTGCAAATTCCTGCTTTAAGAATTTCGATGCCATGTTTTTACGGTTGGTCGACGCTGCCACCAGCTTGTCGCCAACGCCTATGCAGTCGAGGTTTACAAGCAGTGAACGTGCCACATCATATCCGCCGCTCTTGAGCCATGCGGAATATTTTGCAGAACCCAGCAGGCCCCATTCCTCGTTGTCAAAGAAAACGAAACAGCATTTGTCCTTCATCTGAGGTTCCTTTGAAATCGCCTCAGCTATGGCCACGAGACCCAGTACACCGCTTGTGTTGTCATTTTTGTTTGTCTTGTTCTTTACAAACATGGGTACGAACACCAACAGCATGACAACTGCAATTTCCGCAAGGTATGCCAGCAGGGTGATATAGAAGGGGGCGGAAGACGCAAATTTATCAATGAAAAAGTCTGTCAGGCTCTTTACTCCGAATCCCATAAGAGCAAAAACCGCAACCATGAGCAGAATATAAACAATATTTGCCCATGTCTGCCCTGCAAAGCGTGAGGCAAAGAGCAGAAAACCTGTTTTGCCCGGCGTATCATAATGGGCAGTAAATATATAGGGTGCGTCGGCTCTTCCAACAACAAAATTGTGGCTTCTTCCCACACCCTTGTGCTTGAGTGTTCTCAAGGCTGAACTGTCATAGCCCATCTCTCTGAACTTTTCTCTGAGCATAAGCAGCAGCCTGTTTTTTTCACTGCGCGTAAAGCGCACGGGACATTCGTCAAAGACCTTCTGCGCAAATTCTTTGTCCATTTTTACCTCTCCCCCGGTCTGCTCTTTATCTGTATCTTCTGACCTTTCTTCTGCCTCTGCCCGCACCGGAATTTTTACCCAGTGCGAGTGCCCAGATAATATATCCCACAATTCCCGCTACGGCAATTATAAGAATCACCTTGAAGACAGTGGATGATACAATATTATTGGCAATGCTCAGCAGATAGAGCACTTCACTGCGCTCAATTGATTCGCTGGCTACCAGATTGACCTTTCCTATCTCCTCGCCTGCAAAGGTAAGGGTCATGGTCGCTACAACGTCGCCCTTCTTTATGGGAGCTGTGACCTTTATACTGCCGTCCTCGGCAACATATTCGGGTTTTGCCTCGTAGCTCTTCATAACCGCCGTGCCCGTGATGGTAGCCGGCAGAAGCGTTGTAAAGCTTTCCTCAGGTATCAGAGTCAGCTTGTCCTGATTCCACGCAAGATCCAGATCCACGGTCTGAACAACAGAGTTTGCGGCAACAACCTCTTTCAGTGACAGGTTGTTGAAGCTCCAGTCAAACAGCTCTCGGCAGGATATAAACGCTGCGTTGAATTTTATGCCCTTTTCCTCGCTGAGCATGGGAGCGCCCATGCATACGCAGATGTAGTTATAGCCGTTCTTTGTGGCGTAGCCTACAAAGCAGTTGCCTGCCTTGCTGGTACGTCCTGTTTTTATTCCCTTGCAGTAGGAATAATAGTAGGTGGATGAGTAGTTTACGTTCATCAGGTGGTTTGTGTTGTAAACATAACGGGCCTCATTCTTGTTGGAGGCAGGAAGCTGATGGTGAGTAGACTGAACTACGGTTGCAAAAACCGGGAACTCCATCGCCTTTGACGCAATCAGCGACAGATCATAGGCGCAGGAGTAATGGTTGTCATCGTGAAGTCCGTGGGGATTTACAAAGTTTGTGTTGACGCAGCCGAGCTGCTGTGCACGCTCATTCATCAGCGCAACGAAAAGATCGATGTCTCCGTCTCCGATGTAGGAAGCAATGGCAAGAGCAGCATCGTTGCCCGAGGGGAGCATGAGACAATAGAGAAGGTCAAGCATGGAAATGCGCTCGTTGGGCTTAAGGCCTGCCTTGGTAGAGTCAGTACCCATGAGTATCTTTTCTATCTCCTCGTCAACGGTGACCATGGTCTTCATATCCGGACAAAGCTCGATGGCCAGCAGCGCTGTCATCATCTTTGTTGTGGACGCAGGATACATCTTATCGTAAGCGTTCTTTTCGTATATGGTAACGCCTGTGTCGGTATTTACCATGAATATGGAGCCGCACTGCTCCAGATATACATTGTTCTCCTCAAGGTCTATGCTGAATGCCGCATGAGCATCTGCAGGGGGCTTTATAATCATTGCGCCAAGCACAAGCACCAGCGCAAGCATTGTACAAATTATCCTTTTCTTCATGATATCTGTGCACCTCCGGGCAAAAAAGAGTTCATACGAAGATAGTTTAACATAAAATTGCACACAAATAAAGTCCTTATGTTGTAATCTTAGAAAAAAAGGTATATAATTATATAAACTTTACCCCACGGGAGGTCTGCAGCTTGATTTTCGTTACAGGCGATACACACGGAAGCCTTGCCCGCTTCGAGGATAAAAAACAGATGAGCCAGCTCATGCGCGGCGATTATCTTATAATATGCGGTGATTTCGGATTTATCTGGGACGGCGGCAGAAGAGAGGAGCGTATGCTCAATACTCTTGCCAAGCAGCGCTATACCATTCTGTTTGTGGATGGCTGCCACGAAAATTACGACAGGCTCTATCAGTACCCCGTCCGCGAATGGAACGGCGGCAAGGTGCGCTTTATAAGACCGAACGTGATTCACCTCTGCCGAGGTCAGGTGTTCACCATCGAAAACCGTACCATCTTCACAATGGGCGGCGGTGTCAGTGCAGACCTTGAGATGCGTCAGCTCCGCGGCACCCGCTGGTGGCCTGAGGAAACCCCCTCCACCGAAGAAATGCGTGAGGCTGTCAATAATCTGTACAAATACGATCTTAAGGTGGACTTCATCGTCACACATGAATCCCCCACCCATGTAAAGAGTCTGCTGGTGGAAGGCGTAATTGACATCGCCAATGCCGCAACACTCTTCTTCGATGAGCTTGCAAAGCAGGTCGAATACAAGCACTGGTTCTTCGGCTTTACCCACAAGGACAAGCATATCTCGGGACTGCACACCTCGGTTTTCAATAACGTGCTGCCTCTTGAGAAGCCCACTAAGGTCTGGTAAAAATTTATATGCTCCTGCGGCGGTTTTTCCGCCGCAGTTTTCTTTTGCACTCTTGTAAAAAACACTGAAATATGGTATGGTTTTGTCGAAAGTAAATACAAAAAGAGGTATGTGCATGGCAAAGCTGCTTCTTCTTATTTTTGAGCTTATCGGCACCGTTGCCTTCGCTCTTTCGGGTGCTCTCATCGGCATTTCCAAGAAAATGGATATTTTTGGAGTAACTACCCTGGGTCTTATCACTGCCGTCGGCGGCGGAGTCATACGTGACCTGATACTGGGCAACACTCCCCCCGAAACATTCAAAAATCCCGTCTACAGTCTGGTTGCGTTGGGCGTTTCCATTATCGCATTCATTCCCTTTTTCAGAAATGCCCTGCTGAAAAATCAGAGAGTTTTTGATATAATTCTGCTCCTTATGGATTCTCTGGGCCTTGCGGTTTTTACCGTTGTGGGCATCGAGACTGCGGATAAGGTCTTAGGTCATAATGTTTTCATCATGCTTTTTGTCGGCGTGGTCACAGGTGTCGGCGGCGGCGTGCTCAGAGACGTGCTGTCGGGAAACACTCCCTATATTTTTGTAAAGCACTTCTACGCCACAGCTTCTCTTTTAGGCTCTGCCGCTGCGGTGGGGTTCTGGAATCTTCTGGGCATGGCAAACGCCATGATGACAGGCGCGCTGGTGGTTTTCTGCCTGCGTCTGTGTGCCGCCCGCTTCCACTGGAAGCTTCCGAAAGCTTAATAACACAAAAACAGACTGTGCTCTCCCCTGCACAGTCTGTTTTTGTATAATCGTTTCCATCCTTTTTTCCGCAGTCTCTATACTCCTGCGGTTTTACAGAAGCTCGATGCCATAGCCTGAGCCATCTGCTCCGAGGTATGGTCTCCCTCCTGTATGAGTCTGAGAAATTCGAAGACCTCCTGTCGTGAGCTTTCTGCTCTCAGAACACGGCGTGGCCTGTCCGTGCCCACGGCATAAACACTCACTGCGAAAGGCTGACCTTCCGCTTTCGGGCCTGTCAGCACGCAGAGTATCCTTTCCCCTGCATTTTTTACAGCCTTTTTATTCATCGGTCATTCCTCCGTTCCTCAAATCCACCGAAATTATAGCATCGGCCCCGCCCATATACAAGCGGCAAAAACCACAATATATTGTGCTTGTATATTATCTTCACCACTGCATATAAAGGTTTTTAAGGACGAGGACGGGGGTATAAGGCAGTTTGCACTCGCAAAGCTACAATATATGTCGTTTACTGCGCGAGACTTATACTATATGTTGTGTTTATACCCCTGTTTTCGCCCTCTTTTACCACAAAACACTCTATTTTTTAAAAAGAAAAATATATGCGGCTGAGAATTTGCGGATATGTGGATTTATGCAGGGGAAATTATTGAAATTATACTTTTATCGTGTTATAATATTTTGGGATATTATATTACCAGAATGGAGTGTCGATTGTGGCTTATGATGTTTTTAATTCCTCCGAGAACACTGCACCCGAGGTTGGATTGACTGTTGACCAGGCCATTGCCGAGGAGCAGGAGAAACAGGCACACATCGCGGCAGAAAAAAGAGCTGAACCGGAAAAAGAGCGGGATATCAAGTCGAGAAAAGTCAGGACAGCAATAATCTCCGCATTAATTATATGTGCGGTATTGATAATCGGCGCAGTCATTGGAAACTTCGCATATTCGAAGTTCCGGCAGGCAGAAGCAGCAAGACTTGTGGAAGAACAGAGAATTGCCGAGGAAAAATACCGCAATTCCTTTACCTATGTCAAAGTCAATGGCGGTTATGAACTGAAGAAATACAGCGGAGACTATGATTCGGTAGAAATTCCCGACAAGTATAACGGCAGTCCTGTAGTAAGTATCGGTAAAGATGCATTTCGAAACAATAACAGCATAAAAACCGTTGTCATCCCGGAAACAGTTACCACTATTTCCGAGAATGCTTTTTATCAGTGCAGAAACCTTTCCTCAATTACTCTGCCTGACAGCCTGACTTTTATCGGCAATGGTGCATTTGCACATTGTGTATCCCTTAAAAGCATCACTATTCCTGAGAAGGTAACGCAGCTGAGCAACGGTCTTTTTTACAGCTGTAAAGCTCTTTCCGAAATAAACCTTCATAACGGCATCACACATATCGGAGACAGTGTTTTCAGAGAATGTATGTCCATTGAATCGTTCACTGTTCCTGAGAGTGTAACAGAGATGGGCGATCATATTTTCCATGACTGCATCAGCTTATCATACGTTTCCATTCCCGCCAATGTAGACAGTATCGGGGATTACACATTTTATCGCTGTTCAAGTCTGAATGAAGTTGATCTTAGCGGCAGAATAAACGTCATTGGAGAATATTCATTCCATAATTGCTTCTACCTTGAATCTATTACTCTTCCGGACAGTGTGACCGAAATTGGCAGTTTCGCGTTTACCAACTGCACAAATCTATTCTATGTAAAACTATCGGAAAATCTTACCACTATTGGAATGTATTCATTCGAAGACTGTATTAATCTCAAATCCATAAATATTCCGGGCGGTGTTAAGAAAATTTCCGAATATGCTTTTTACAACTGCATATTCCTTTCCTCCGTCACCCTTAATGAAGGCCTGACTGACATTGACTCCTATGCGTTTTCAAGCTGCGACACACTTTCATCAATTACCATACCGGAGAGTGTAGAACACATAGACTATACAGCTTTTTCATACTGCGATATGACTGTTCATGCTCCTCGTGATTTTTCTTATTACGACGATGGTCATGAGCTTAGAAACTCGCCTGACGTTAGGTGGGTGGTCTGGTAAATCCTGTCTTCTTATTTTCTTCAAAATTGTAAAACACACTCCGAAGAAGTCAGATCCTTTTTATACAGAAAAACCGCTTCGGTTTATCCGAAGCGGTTTCTTGCATTATAAAAACTTTATGGGAGAAATGATTGTGTCCCAGTTATCCAGAAGCACCTTTGCAAGGGACGGATCGTACATGGAACCTGCGTTCTTTTCGATATCTTTCTTTGCATCCGTTACAAGCATTGTCTTTCTGTAGGGATGGTAGCTGAGCATTGCGTCCACAGACTCGCACAGAGACAGAACTCTTGCGCCGAAGGGGATATCATTTTCCTTCAGGCGGCCGGGATAGCCGAGGCCGTTCCAGCGCTCGTGATGATGGCGGACTATTTCCACGACGTCATCAAGGCCTGCAAACATCTCAATAAGATCTGCACCGATATTGGGATGCTCGCATATTACCTTCCACTCATCGGGTGAAAGCTGAGCGTTCTTATTAAGTATTGCAGGAGGAATGCCGATATTGCCGATATCATGCACCATAGCCGCCAGTGCAATGGCGCTGATGGTCTGAGCAGGGACCCTCATAGCCTCGCAGATATTTATTGCCATCTGCATGATTCTCTGGGAGTGATTTTCTGTGTAGGGATCTCTGGCGTCAAACATATTGGACATGGAGCCCAGCAGCTCGGCACACAGTGTAAAAGTATCCTGCGGCGGTCTGTTCTTTGCCATAATTGCACCCTCTGTTCCTTTTATCTTTTTTTGAAAGCGCTTACTCGCCATTCTATGTTTAAGTATATGATATCGCTTACATTATTTCAAGTGTCAGTATTGTTAATGTTTTCGCAAAGATTTTGTGCACATCGCCGTTTCGAATGTGCATTTTTTGCAGTGCTTTGTTTTGCCTCGGTGTGAAATCGGGACACACGAAAAAGCGGAGATGCTTCTTTACGAAGCATCTCCGCTGCATATCCCATTATTCCTCGCTTTTGTAGTAATTCCAGCATCTGACAGCGGCCTGTGCTTCGTCCTCACCGCAGATGACAACGTCGGGCTGAACGCCTCGGGCATCGAAATCCTCGGAGTCGTCGGTAAGCACCAGCACGGTGCTGTAATAAACAGAAGTTCCTGAATTGGGCAGATACACGGGTACATAATAGTTTGTACCGCCTGAAATCAGACAACCGTTGCTGTTGGTGCCGAACACGACAACGTTTTCAACGTCCATGAGCTCGAGCAGGAACATTTCACCTGCGGAAGAAACAGCCTTGTCGCACAGCACGATAACGGTGCCGTCGTACTCGTTCCAGCTGTCCTCGGTCTCGACAACATAGCCCTCGCCGTATTCGTCCTCGTTTTCCTCGTCAAGAAGCTCGTCTTTCAGTTCGGGATTTTCCTCGAAGAAATCAAACTGCAGCAGAGCCTCGATAATCTGCTCATCGTTGCCCTCGGTGACGAGATAGTTGAGCATGCTCATGTAGTAGATCATGGCGTATTCGCCCTCGACCTCTGCACCGTTTGTCAGATTGTAGAGCCACATATAGCTGATGGTGGAAAGTCCGCCCATATTGCCGCGCAGGTCAAGGATAAACACCTCTTCCTCCCGAAGCTCCTTTGCCCTGTTGACAAAGCTGTTCATTTCCTCAATGCAGTAGTCGTTGTCAACCATCATAGCGCCGACGCCCGTTAAGGGAATTCCCTCGATCTCCTTGTTCCAGACAAGGGCATCTGCATAGCTGTAGGAATCGGTTATCCATCTGACGGAGAATTTAACGCTCTTATATTCGCTGTCGCAGAACAGCTCTATCTCGGAAGGCAGATCTGACAGCGCACCCTCTCTGATAAGTGCGATAAGTCCGTAAACAAGCTCGCCTGTCTTACCCACCGTAAGCTTGAGATACTGCTCGTTTTCTGCCTCAATGTAGTATTTTTCGCCCTCGATAACGGTAAAGTAACCCTTGTCGTCATGACGGAACTCTCTTTTGGTTGCATCGTAATAATAAACCTGCTCCTGAAACTCTATGCCCGAATAGTTGTTGAGGGTAAAGTGGGAGTCGGTCATAAACTCAAGGTTTTCGATGATGCAGCTTACAAGCTGATGCTTTCTTATCTCTTCGCCGTAAAGGGCAAGGTCAGCGAGAATATCTGCCTTTGCCTGATTGAATACCTCATCGCCGCCGAAATACTCGTAGGGTGCATAGGAAGTTTTGAGTATTCTGAAAAGATAGTCTATATCAATTTCAGCTTCGTCGTAGGTAAGCACGTCCTTGCCGTAGTTTTCGGTATCGGTAAGGAATGCCAGCTCCTCCTCGTCAAACTCGACTGTCTTGAATTCATCCGACTCGTAGTCGGGCAGGAATATCTCGGAATCGCTGATTGTGGTGCGGACATCGTTCTGCCTCTGCTCATTGAGCTGAGCCTTCAGCTCATCGAGAGTAATGCCCGAAGGGGGCAGTTCCTCGTCTGTGCCGCTGATATCGCCGATCTCTATAAAATCTGAAATATCGGTGCCGCTGGGCAGATACTGGTCAATGATATCCGAGTTGCTTGCGTACAGCTCCTCGAACATTGCGTTCAGAGTCTCGATGTCCTCGGCAGAGCAGGCAGCAAGCACGCTCAGAGTCATGACAGTGGCCAGTGCAAGCGCAAGTATTTTCCTGAATTTCCTCATTATTATACACTCCTTTTCTTTTATTTATCTGATATCAAGCCGCTCGACCCCTCGGCAGAGACCTGTTTTTTCGTCTATGTCGAAAAGTACGGCGTTTATCATCTGCTCTCCCTCTGTCTCGTAAAAAAGCCTTGTGGGCATTTTGCTTATCATCTTATCGATTGCAAGGTCAGCTCTCGCTCCGAGGCAGGACTGCACAGCGCCTGTCATGCCCACATCGGTTATATATCCCGTGCCTTTGGGCAGTACCTGCGCGTCGGCTGTCTGCACATGGGTGTGAGTGCCGAAAATGGCGCTGACAAGCCCGTCAAAATAGAAGGCAAAGGCTCGCTTTTCTCCCGTTGCCTGTGCGTGAAAATCGATTATCTTTATTTTTGCGTCAGATTCTTCGATCAGCTTCTTTGCTGTCATGAAAGGACAGTCAAGAGGCGGCAGGTCAACGACTCCCAGCAGGTTTATGACCCTTACCTTGAGTCTGCCCATGTCAACATCGCAGACTCCCACGCCCGGTGCCTTGTCGGGATAGTTTGCAGGGCGTATTACCCTCGGGTTATCCTCATAAAGGACGTAGCTTTCCTTTCTCTGGAAGGAATGGTTGCCTGTTGTGATAACGTCAACTCCGCAGTCAAACAGCGCCTCTGCCGAATCGGGTGTGATGCCGTTTGTGTCCGCTGAGTTTTCGCCGTTG
The DNA here is from genome assembly GCA_045536645.1 of Acutalibacteraceae bacterium. Taxonomy (GTDB): domain Bacteria; phylum Bacillota; class Clostridia; order Oscillospirales; family Acutalibacteraceae; genus JAISGQ01. The sequence goes on along the minus strand of JAZSNZ010000090.1, from coordinate 2,851 downwards.
GCGATGACCAGCTCTATTGATTTAAGACGTTTCAGGGCAGGGAGCTTTGAACGCAGAAATTCCGTTGCTCTGCTGCCTGTTACGTCGCCTATGCATAGTATGTTCAATATTTATTCCCCCTGTGCCCCAAAGGCGGAAAGGATTATTTTGGAGCTTGTGTGAGCGGTGTAGGTGCGAAGCTCCTGATAGGTCATGCCGTCTCCTGCATCATCCGAAATGCACTTGACGGAGGCAAAGGGCACTCCCGCCATATAGCAGACCTGTGCTATGGAGCAGCCCTCCATCTCGCAGGAAACTGCGCCGAAGGTCTCTGCTATCCACTGTGCCTTCTCTCTGTTGGCGATAAACTGGTCGCCTGTTGCTATTCTGCCCTCGTGTACCTTCAAGGAGCCGTCAGCACGAGCGGCCTTGAGCATCTTTTCCCTCAGAGCCTCATTGCAGGGGAAGTCGATGCGGTTTATAAGAGACACAAGTCCCACAGGGTCGCCAAGGGGAGAAGTGTCCACATCGTGCTGGACAAAGTCGGTGGCTACTATCACATCGCCCTGTTTAAGATCGGGAGACAGAGAGCCGGAAATGCCTGTGTTTACAATTTCGTCAGCCTTGAAAACGCTGATGAGTATCTGAGCGGTCAGCGCAGCGGAGACTTTGCCTATACCGCCGACTACCGCCACTGCCTCATTTTTTCCAAGTCTGCCCTTTTTAAAGGACAGGCCGCTTATTTCGATTTCCTCATCGATCTCCATTGCCGCTGTGATAAGCTCGAGCTCGACATCCATTGCTGTTATGATCGCAAGCATTATTATCTTCCTTTATATATTATTGTATGTTTTCCTGATTGTACTACAAAATCGGCTCTGTTGCAACGAAATTAATTATTGTCAGAAAAATTAACACAGTATGTAAGATTTTTCTCCCGTTCCATAGTAAATTAGTGAAGGGAGGTGACGGCGTGGAGGACAGGATGATAATTTCGCTGTTTTTTGACCGCTCGGAGCAGGCCATAGAAAAGCTCAGTGAAAAATACGGCGCGCTGTGCATGAGCATTTCAAAAAACATACTTAAAAACGAAGCCGATGCGCAGGAGTGCGTAAACGATGCTTATCTCGGTGTGTGGAACACAATTCCGCCGAAGAAGCCCGAGGGGCTGGCGGCGTATGTCTGCAGGATAGTGCGAAACATCAGCACAGCGCGCTATCACAGAAACACCGCGCAGAAACGAAACAGCTATTATGACACCGCACTGGACGAGCTTACAGAGTGCATACCCTCGTCGGACTCATACAGCGCAAAGGAGCTGACGGAATCTCTCGACAGCTTTCTCGACACGGTAAGCAGAGAAAACAGGGTGATATTCCTGCGGCGGTACTGGTTCGGCGACTCCATAGAGTCCATCGCAAAGAGAATGAAAATGACGGAAAACAACGTATCTGTGCGTTTGTCGAGAACAAGGGACAGACTGCGTCAATATCTGAGAAAGGAAGGGTTTTCGATATGAACAAGGAGAAAATCTCAGAGGCTGTGGGGGCAATTTCGGACAGGCACATAGGTGAAGCGGCTGAATACAATGCAAAGCGGAATATGGGAAAATTCATAGCCATTGCATCTTCAGCGGCGGTCGTTGCCATTGTATTCGCTGTGACCGCACTGCTCGGGAACAGCCAAAGTCAGCCGCTCCTCAGCGAAACCGACTCTGCAAAGCCCCCTGTCGCAAGCACCGCAGAGCCTTCGCAGAATGATATCCACATAAACAGGGATGATTTAATGATGGCGGTTGCCGACATGGATATTCAGATAGAGTGGTACGATGTGAATGCTCTTGGCAGTGAAGTCTCCGACAGCTTTGAGGGCAGAGTGGGAGTGTCCTATGAGGATTTCGTCGCCCGACTGCCCGAGGGGTATTCTGTCACTGATCTGTGGTCATATCTCACACGATGGGACGAAAACGGCGTGCGGCACGAGGAGTACAGCCCCTATGACTACAGACTGCATATAACCACACCCTCTGAGGGTACGGTAAGCATGGCGGTGTGCGGAGTTGCCAAGCCGCTTCGGGACTGCATTATTAAATGCGATAACGATGTGCCGTCTTATATAAAGGGCATCGAAATGTACATCTACGGCTTCGGCAGTGAGTATTACGTGTTTTTTGAAAGCGGCGGTATATGGTACGATATCGAGGCCGAGACAGAAAGCGAAGAAGAGCTGATAGGGCTTATAGAGGCGTTGATATAACGCAGAGCAAGGGACAGGCATACGCCTGTCCCTTTTACTCTTTCGAGAATAATAAATTTTAATAAATTTTTCGGATTATCTGAGGTTTACAGAACAGCTCCACCATATATAGTCCCCTGCCCTCTTTATCCTGCATAATTCCTGTGGTCATGCCGTTTTTGCCATGCTCAGAAATCGCGCTTCTTCCATCATGTTATGTTGACTTTCAACTTTTTTGGGTGTAAAATAATATCGGGTTAATGGATGATGTGAAAAAACCACAGAAGGACGAAACAAAATGTTAAACGAAAACAGACTGAGCTTTATTAAAAAGCTTGTCGCGGCACTGCTCATTGCAGCGCTGATGATCACCGCCCTGCCATTTATGTCGGCAGGTACTCAGGTCTATGCAGCAGAGGAAGAGGCAGAGACTTTCTGGATCTATACCCTTAATTTCAGCCACGATGGAGATGGCTCCTATGCAGGAGAAAAGATTTTTTATCCCGAGCTGTTTGCAGTAAACAACAACATTACAGCCGTCGATAAGGTTAATACCGATTATATCACTTATAAATGGCTTCGTGCTTCATCGTACAGCACAGAAATCAGTGATTATCAGGTATTTTCGGGGAATACC
>JAZSNZ010000152.1:0-5158 GCA_045536645.1 Acutalibacteraceae bacterium | reverse complement strand
GAGTTTTGATTGCACTTCTGATGCCGCCGGGGATGCCTATATGGCTGCCATTTGCGGCAAGTGTTTTTGCGTCATGTGCTGCTAAACTTCCATTCGGAAGACTTGGCAGAAGTGCTTTTTCACCGGCTGCTGCAGGATTTGTGTTCGTGTCTCTGGTGTGGGGTGAGTATTTTGAGAATTATCCTGCACTCGGTGAAAAAATACCGTTTCTTGCAAACTGGCAGCTTCCGGAAAATTACGAATTCTTTGAGCATCAGACACCAATACAGCTTCTTAATGCATCTCAGATACCATTCCCCAACAACTCGGATGCACTTGAAAGTATCTTCCTGTTTGAAAACTTAGGGCCAATCGGTGCTGCGGCCGTGCTTGTTGTAGTTGCTGTATTTGCTTATATGATTTTCAGGAACATTTCTGCGTGGCAGTCAACAGTAGCTTTCTGCGCATCGGTGTTCATAATGGGATTGATATTCAGGTATGATGGGATAAGCATTCTCATGTCCCCTGTGTATGAACTTTTCTGCGGATGGATGTTGCTTGCTGCAGTGTTTCTTGCAGGAGATATCCTTACGGCACCGCGTTTTGCTTCAGCACGTGTTATATACGGAATATGCTGCGGCATACTGGCTGTTTTGCTCAGACGTATATCAGCATGTCAGGGCGGAGAGGTCGCTGCAATATTTATAATGAATGCGGCATCGCCGGCCATAGACCGTCTGGTGTGGAATGCAAGACAGCGAGGGATAAGCATTACTGCATTGATGCAGAAAATAAAATCTGGATTTGAAAAGAGAATGAAACAGTTTGAGGATTGAGAGGAGGCAGAAAGATGAAATATAACAGATCGTCACGAGTGATATCTGAACATAAAGACTATATTAAAAATTCCCTGCTCTCAAGCCCCATGCTGATTAGAGCCTCCGGTGCAGCAACGATTGCCGGAGCTGCTATCAGCGGTGCAAATGCTCTTATTCTTTCATTTATTGTATTAAGTCTTCTTATGGCTGTTGGTTTGACAACGATACTTGACGGTGACAGACTTGTATATCCTGTAAAACCTCTTGTATATACGTCAGTGAGTGTGTGCACCCTTTTTTGTCTTCTTATTATCATAAAACAGATTTTTCCCGAACAGATAAATAATATGGGAGTTTATGCTCCGCTTCTGGCATTCAACTCTCTTGTTCTCTGCAGAAGTGAAGATGATGCACCTTTGCTTCTCAGCACAGAGACAGTTACAGATGCTCTTGCGCTCGCAGCAATTTTCGCCCTGATTGCATTTCCTGTTGCTATAGTAAGAGAAGTACTTGGCAGCGGGAAGATATTTGGTTTTGAACTTGGATTTGAGGGGAATAGTGCATTCCTGCTTCCTTTTTTCGGTTTTATTCTGACGGGTTTCTGTATTTCGATTGTAAGAAATGTAATGAACTGTTTTGACAGAGAGGAGGAGAGCACATGAGTCTCGGAATCTTTCTCTCTTACTGTCTGGTTGCGGTTTTCGCAGTGAATCCTTTGTTTGCAGCTATAACGGGTATTGACAGTTTTCTTGATGCCATGAAGAAGCCTAAACGTTTGCTGGTGCTTTGCGTTGCGGTCTCTGCCTTTTCACTTCTGTCGTCCATGGTGATGTATCCCATTGATATGAAGCTGAAAAGCGAAGATCCTGCAATGATTGTCAGAGGTCTTTTTTTCTCCGGCATAATGCTCGCTTTATATTTTGTCTCGATAAAGATCGTCAATGCTGTATCATCAGAGTTTTATGATGAATATGGTAACCTGCTTGCTCCTGCAGCACTCAATGGAACAGCCGTGGGTGTTGCATTGATAGTAGCTTATGACAGATTTTTAGGACTTGAAAGTGTGCAGTTTCTAGTGTTTGATGATTTCTCTTCCTTTGCCATTGCTGTTGCAATAGGAATCGGAACGGGAATTGCATTCTCCATATCGGCTTTGCTTGTTAAGGAAGGCCTGAGAATTGCAAACAATCCGGATCTTTCACCAAATATGAAAGGGGCACCGATACTTCTTATATACATCGGAATACTTTCGATGGCATTCAGCTTTGTTTTTGGTAATATAACGCTGTTTGGTTCAGGTGCATAGATTCAATTAAGCCGCTGTTTTTTCAGCGGCTTAATTTATGTATTTTGTAGATTAAATATGTTGCGGAAGCACACAATATATGCTATAATAAATTGAATATGCAACTAAATGTGCATTTATTTGCATGGTTTACATAATATCCCTCGGTTCTGATCGGAGGTAAATATATTGCATTCATACGCAGAAACAGAAAAATACTGTGCCATGGCAGCTTCGGTAATAGAAGCGAGATATGCAGGACACGGGCCTCTTGCATTTGTGCACACCTATGGGTGTCAGGGCAATGTGGCAGATTCGGAGCAGATAAAGGGACTGCTTACAAAGATGGGCTATAAAATGACTGACTCAGTCGATGAAGCTGATTTTATACTGTACAATACCTGTGCTGTAAGAGAACATGCAGAGGATCGTGTTTTCGGCAATGTGGGCGCACTTAAGCACATCAAGCGCCGTCGACCGGGGATAATCATTGCTTTATGCGGCTGCATGGTACAGCAGCAGCACATTGCAGACAGATTCAGAGAGCATTACCCATATGTCAATCTCATATTCGGTACACATCTTATCCCTCGTTTCCCTGAGCTTCTTTACAGAGTCCTTACAGGAGGAAAAAGAGAGGTCGATCTTGACCAGTCGGACAACTCTGTTATTGAGGGCATACCTCTTGAGAGGGATAACAGCATAAAGGGCTGGCTGCCTATTATGTATGGCTGTGATAACTTCTGCTCCTACTGCATCGTACCTCATGTACGAGGTAGAGAACGAAGCAGAAAGTCAGAGGTTATTATAGAGCAGGCGAAAGAGATGGTCGCACTTGGATATAAAGACATCACTCTTTTGGGGCAGAATGTTAACAGCTACGGAAAAAAGAACGAGGGAGAGATGAATTTCCCTCAGCTTATAACCGAGCTTGATAAAATTGAGGGTGAATACTGGCTGAGATTTATTACCAGTCATCCCAAGGATTGTACAAAAGAGCTTATTGACGCAATGGCAGCATCAAAGCACATGGCGCATCATATCCACCTGCCGTTCCAGAGCGGTTCGAACAGGATACTCAAGGAAATGAACCGCAGGTATACCATCGAGCATTACAAGGAGCTTGTGGCAATGGCAAGAGAGGCAATGCCAGATGTTTCATTGACAAGTGACGTTATAGTGGGATTCCCGGGTGAAACAAGAGAAGAATTTGAAGAGACACTCAAGGCTATTGAAGAAATCGGATTTACTTCCCTCTTTACATTTATCTATTCACCCAGAGAGGGTACACCTGCCGCACAGATGGAAGACCCTGTACCATACGAAGAAAAATCAAAGTGGCTCAGAGAGCTTATTGCTCTTCAGGAGAGCATTGCGGCAAAAAAGAGCGCATCAATGGTGAGCTCGATACAAAGAGTGCTTGTTGAGGGCGAGGCAAAGAACGGACTACTGTCCTGCCGAACCTCAACCAATATGATAATAGAAGCCCAAGGCAGTCCCGAACTTATCGGAACATTTGCCGACGCAGAAGTTACAACAGCACTGAATTGGATACTCAGAGGAAAAATAATTTAAAAAGGAGAAATAAAAATGGATGTAATCGCAATCGCAAGACAGCTTGGCAAGGCTCTTCAGGAGGAAGAGGCATACAAGAAAATGATCGCTGCAGCTGCTGCAAATGATGCAAATGCTGAACTTCAGGAGGACATTGAGAAGTTTAATCTTCTCAGACTTCAGCTCAACGAAGAGATATCCAAGCCTGAGCCCGATGAGGGAAAGAAGACTGAGCTTCAGAAGGAACTCAATGATCTTTACGCAAAGGTCACTTCCGACCCCAATATGATCGCTTTCAACGATGCAAGAACTGAGCTTGAACTGCTTCTTGACAAGGTAAATCAGGTTATCACCGCTGCAGCAAGCGGCGAAGATCCCGAGACCTTTGAAATTCACGATCATTCTTCCTGCGGCGGGAACTGCGCTTCCTGCGGCGGCTGCCACTAAGTAAAAACGAAAGAAGGCTCTGAAAAATGAAATACAGTCACTTGTTTTTTGATGCTGACGAAACTCTCTATGATTTTAAACATTCGGAGAAAACGGCTTTTTTCAGAGCCTTTGAGCATTTCGGCATACCATGTGAGGAAAAGTGGGAGTGGGTTTATTCTGAAATAAACCAGAAGTATTGGCTTAAATACAATAAAGGCAAGGTCACAAAGGAACAGCTCATGAGAGGGCGTTTTGCTGACCTTCTGAAAAAAATGAGAGTAAATCTTGATCCTGTAGAGCTTAATGCATGCTACAGGGAAAAGCTTGGAGAGGATGCCACACTTCTTCCCGATGCATATGAAGTGGTAAACAGATTATGCAAGACTTATAAGCTGGTCATGATAACAAATGGTTTTGAAAAACAGCAGCAGTCAAGGTTTGCACTTTCGGGCATTTCGGACTGCTTTGAGGGATGCTATACTTCCGATAAAATGGGTGTTGCAAAACCGTCAAAGGAGTATTTCGACAAGGTGATGTCTCTGTCAGGTATTGAGGACAGGTCAGAAATACTTATAATTGGCGATTCTCTTTCTTCTGATATCGAGGGTGGAAACAATGCAGGGATAGATACCTGCTGGTTCAATCCCGAAGGAAAAAAGAGACCCAGGGGCTATGATATCAAATTTGAAATTAAACGGCTTACTGAGCTGTATGAAATATTGAATGTATAGGAGTGAAGGTCGTGGGCGAGCTTTCACCGATGATGAGACAATACCTCTCTATCAAAGAGGAAAATCCCGAGGCGCTTTTGTTTTTTCGTCTGGGAGATTTTTATGAGTTGTTTTTTGAAGATGCAAAAATCGTTTCAAAGGAGCTTGACCTTGTACTGACCGGCAGAGACTGCGGTCTTGAGGAGCGAGCTCCCATGTGCGGCGTACCCTTCCACTCTTACGAAGGGTATGTTGCAAAGCTGGTTGCAAGAGGATTCAAGATAGCTATATGCGAGCAGACTGAGGACCCTGCACAGGCTAAAGGTCTGGTGCGCAGGGAAGTCATAAGAGTTATAACTCCCGGCACCATAGTTGAAAGCTAT
>JAZSNZ010000237.1:0-2605 GCA_045536645.1 Acutalibacteraceae bacterium | reverse complement strand
TTCTTCTATAGAAAAGCTGACATTATCCACAGCCCGCACCAAGCTATCGCCTTCACCATATTCCTTAACAAGTGCTTCGATCTCTATTATTGACATATTCTTACACATTCCTGTTTCTTATAGATTCAATAATGTTCAGTTTATTTACAAGCGAATTAACGTGTATTGCTGGGATCAACGCTACTAATGCCACCATTATTGTTGCGACTGCAAGCATGTCACAAGGTATTTTAAAATCAAGAGAATACCATTCAAAATCCGATTTGACTGGGATCAGAAGAAGCAGACTAAAAGGGATTCCGATCAGCCACGCTATTATTCCGAAAGCAGCGTTTTCGCTTGTAAGCATAGTTCGTATCTGACCTGCGGTCATCCCTGATGACTGCAGAACTGCAAGTTCCCTTCCTCTGAGCCGGACAGAAGTGGATATATTGTTAATAATGCTCATCAATACAAATACAGCAATTATCAGGATCACACCAAACCCAAGTATTATTTTTAACACCTCATCTGAGGTGAAATACACGTCTCTTTGCCAAATGGTCTTGCTACATGAATAAAAGCCATTGTCCATCAACGGATATGTACCGGTGTTTCGGTCGCTGTCTCTTGACTGTACTTTATGAAGCCCTGCGCTTGCTGCCACTCGGTCTATCTCGCCGACAATGCTGCGATCGGTATCAGCGTCAGTTATGCCGCTTATATTATCCTTCAAAGAGAACGCTTTTTGTCCGTCTTCTGCAGAGCAGAATAAAATAGTGCGGATACTTTTATATTCAACATAATTAAATGCAACAGTATTATCAGGATGTGTGCCATACATGTCCTTATAGGCTGGATCCTTAATGAACATCTCGAAGTTGCTGAGTGGCATATATATTCTTATATTCCCCAGGTTTCTCTCCTGATAGCCTTCAATGTTTTCATGTATCTCTGAAAAATATGGAATGTCCGGGCATTTATCAGTACAGCCAATGCAATACAGGGAACCTGCCATAATTTGATCCACATTGATTATCCTGCCCTCAGCAGTATCCATTACAGACTCCGCACTGTCCATATCTCCATATCTGCTGTAAAGAATATCGAGTTCCTGCCCTTCCTGCACATCAATGATTTCCCTTCGCTCCTCATTATTACCGGATTTCAGCGAAACATAATCATCTATGATGACCGGATATTCAGCATTGGTGTCAGCATTGAACCCGCATTCTTTCGCATATCTACTGAACGTTTCATCGTCAATTCCAATAAACTGCGGGTGAAGCAACGCACCTTCATATATTCTGCCATCGTCAGCAGATCTGATTTTTCGCTTCAGTTCGCTGAATCCCATAAAGTCGTTGATCTTTACATTATCAGCGTCGCCTTTTATCTGATCATCTGACAGCAGTATTCCTCCAGGTTCAAGTATGCGCTCAAGTCTGCACTCGGTGATTGCTTTATTGACTGACACATGCCTGAACACCTCATCGATATCTGATTCGCTGTCTGTATACAATTCTGCCCATATATCAAGTCCCAGCCTGTCGCGGTCATCTTTCGGATAATAATCTCCTCTTGCGCCTCTTGTATATGCAACACCATCCACAAGCAGACATATCACCGATACAAGGAGCACCACATAGACTATGTACTTATGTCTACTCGTATATATGGTCTTCATGGAGAGTCTTTGAATCACCTGCCCTCTATTTGAAGCTCTGATGAGATCAGTCATGGTTTTCATTTTATCGCTGATCTTAACCTTATCTCTTGAGAGCTCAATATCTGTCATCCCAGAAGCTCGCATCGCCGGAAGGCTGCAGGAAATTCCTACTAAAATTATTCCCAGAATTTCCAGCAACACCAGATTAGTATTACTCGGCATTATTCTCATGTTGAGCGAATATTCTGATTCAAGAACCTGCTGTAAGCATCTGCAGACAGCGCATCCACAGAGTATTCCCAGAGGTATTCCGATCACGCCTTCAAAAACAGCTTCGCCATAAATAACGCCTGCCTTTTGTAAGCGGGTAGCTCCAACCGCACCCAAAATGCCCAGATAACCTGCCTTTTCGAATGCTGATAGAGCAAAGCTGTTATACAAAATAAGACTAGCGAGGATCACTACAAGAACCTCAAGTCCAAGAACTGCACCTTTTATCCCTATTCCATCCGAGTAACCAAGTCCATGCAAATCCAGTAGCTCTTCGTTAAATGTCACATTATAAGGCATCAGTGACTCATCAGGCAGTACAAGGCTCATCTCATCCGAAAGTTTTGGCATGCCAACAGCCTCGCATAGAAAAGCAGTATCCTTATACACCGTACGCGATAATTTGCGAAATTTCACATCAGCGCAAATATGGTTATCGTAATTCCCTTCATGGCTGCATTTCCTTGAAATGCTTACAGCAGCAGTTTTGGCAGATTTTTCTAGAACAAGATATTGTTCTTCACTCAAACCGTGTATTGTCGCATGCTGTGAACCGTTCCTCTCAGTAATTTTCTCCTCCAATTCATTAAAGATTGCATTCGAAAAAGACATCACAATCGTAGAAACAGTTAAAGCCAATATGATTCCCGCGATTACCGCTACAGTTCTTTTTTTATTTAGGAGAAG
>JAZSNZ010000113.1:0-4633 GCA_045536645.1 Acutalibacteraceae bacterium | reverse complement strand
TGCTGATGTATGTGCAGGAATATCGAGCGGCATCTACGAGCCGAAGATATATTACCGCACCAAGCAGTACGGCGACCTTGTACGTACCTTCTGCTGGAACAACGGCGATGCGAGGGTGTGCGTTGAAAACAACGACGGTATAATGAGTGTAAACGGCTATTCAAACAGCAATTCGGGCTCGACAACAGGCTGTTCAAACTTCGCGCTGCTTTCCAGCATCAATTTTACCACTCCCTTTGACAATCCCACCCAGTATGTGCGATATGTGGCGGCCCTTTCCAATATGGTAAGCGGCGACAACGTGCTTGTGCAGAGATACGGCGACCTTCTCGCAGGCAGGCGTACCAATGCTCACAGGCTGGGACAGTCCACAGTAATACCCACACTTAAAACAGCGGTCGCAGGCGATATCTCCCTTGCTCTGCCCAAGCGCACCCTTGACAATATAATCGAGATGATAGGCAGGCTTGACTGTGTCCTGCCGGGTATGGCAAACTACGACACACTCCTGTACAGTCCCGAAATAAAGATGTATTCTGCCCGTCCTCAGTTTGCTGATGACAGTTTCGCCATAGCTGACAGCGTATATGCCATCGGAGATGGTGCAGGCGTAACAAGGAGTCTTTCCCAGGCAGGAGCCATGGGTATATATGTTGCGAGAACAACTCTCTGAACAATTTAATCTATTATTAACACATTATACCGCTGCAAGAGTTAAAATATAAGAACACCCTTGTGATAAGGAGGCAGTTCGTATGGGCAGAGGCGATCGTAGCGAATACAACCGTCCGATACACAATGATTATATATTTGACGAAGACGAATATCAGGGATTCGAGCCTGTATATGATGAGGACAGGCGCGCATACAACGAGTACAACAGTTACAATATGACAGGCAGCGGCAGAAGATACGAAGATGCCTATGATGACACATACGACGGCTTTGTGGCAGGGGATACCCTGCGCCGTTCCCGTGCAGAGTCTGCAGGCAGGATGGAAAGCACCAATATGCGTCCTGTGTCCGGAGCAGAACAAAAGAAGAAAAAGAGAAGCATCGGAAAAATAATCGGTGTTTCCTTTGCGTCTCTCGTGCTTGTTATGCTCAATGTTGTGTCTGTTGTTGCGTTCGGAATGCTTAATAATATGAACACCATAACAAATCAGCAGATAGAGGACAACCGAGTGCAGGGCGAACAGCTCATAGAACTTGACAAAGAGTTTGCGGAAAGCGAAACGGATATAGATAACGATGCCGTTCAGCTTCCCACAGACTATGTCATGAGTACTGACGATGTATCCCTGTTTCTTCTCATCGGTTCTGATTCGAGATTCGGAGTGAACAGTACAGCACGAGGCGATACCATGATGATAATCGCCATTGACCGTGTGCACAAGAAAATCAAGATGGTATCTGTCATGAGAGACCTGTATGCCGTCATACCGGGATACAAGAACAACAGGCTCAACACAGCATTCTATTACGACAGCAGATACGGCAACCTTGACCTTAAGATAACATTCAAGACTATCGAAAGGAATCTTGGTATGAAGATAGATGACTATGTGGTTGTTGACTTCACAGGATTCCAGACCATAGTCGATATTATAGGCGGCATTGAAATCGAGGTCAGTGATGTTGAAGCAAGATATATGTGCTACAATAAAAAGTATGGCCTTTTCCCAAGATATGAAGCAGGTCCCGGCGTGTATAACATGAACGGTGCGGAGGCACTGAACTATGCCCGAATGAGAAAGGTGGGCAACGGCGACTACGAGAGAACTGCAAGACAGAGAAAGGTGATTTCAAAGATCGTCGAAAAGATGAAGGGTTCCGATGTGGGCACTCTTTATAATGTTGCCATGGCAAGTATGGACAGTGTTGTAACAAATCTTTCTTCGCAGGAGATAACAGGCTATGCCATGGAAGCTGTTGACATTCTCGGCTACGAGATAGTCCAGATGAGAATCCCCATTGACGGATCATTCAAAGAGACAACTATATACAACGGCGGTTCCGCAACATCGGTGCTGTGGCCTAATTACAGCTGGAATGCAAAGCAGCTGCAGAAATTTATTTTCGAGGACGACATGACCTATATAAGCGGCGGAAAATATGCAAATGTAAAGATTCCCGATTTGCCTGCAGGTACAATCACTTCTCCTGACGGAGACAAGGAGGAGACTTCCACTTCCGGAACAGAAACCACTACCTCTGCATCAGAAAGCACTACAACTACCACAACCACTGCAGCAACTACAACCACAACGACTGCTGCGACCACTGCGGCAACCACAACTGCAACCACAACCGCCGCAGAGGGAACTGAATAAAAAATACAGGAAAGCTGTCGTATTTACGGCAGCTTTCTTTTGCAATTTTCACACTGCATTCACATCAAAATTGCACAAAGCTACTTGACTAAAGGCGAGCGGTAGACTAAAATATTATAAGATATAATCGTTCTGATGAAAGGAATGGTCAAAAATGCAGACCAAGACAAACAACAATAAAGTGCTCATCGATGCAGTAACAGTACTGCTGCTTCTGGCTGCTTTCATATTTGCCTTTATCATGGGCTTTGTGAATAAAAACGCCGATACAGGCGCTTATATGCTGTCTTCTTCCATCGTAGCTCTTATTTCCGTGGGCGGACTTGGCATACTGTATTTTTCAGGTCCCGTTGTTGAGCTCGTTTCAAGAATAAAGAAGGACAGAATGAATATCGGATTTACTGTTCTCTTTGCTGTTTCCACTTTGGCTTATGTGGCACTTATTGCAATCATGCTGGCTATCCTCTGCGAAATGATCACTGTTGCGGCATTTCTGCCCCGCTTTGTTTACATAGTATCCGTCCTTGTAATAATCGGCGCATACTACAGCTCCGTTGTCTATGCTGCAAAGCTTGAGGAAGAGAAAGAGACAGCCAAAACAGAGGAATAATTTTCAAAAAACACTTGTATTATGCACTGTTCGGTGGTATAATAACATTGTTAGAATAAAGGTACTAAAGGAGTGGGCTTCGCGGTCCGCTCTTTTGTATTGTTATGGAGGAAAATCTATGGCTAAAAGCAAAGGCGGAATGACCATAGCAAAGGCCGCAGGGGTGGTAAAGCCCATTGCGGACGAAATGGGACTTGATATCTGGGATATCCAGTATCTCAAGGAGGGTACCGAGTGGTGCCTGAGAATCATAATCGACAAAGAGGGCGGAGTGGATATAAGCGACTGCGAAAGGCTGTCGAGAGCTATTGACAAACCTCTTGATGAGCTCGACCCCATCGAAGGTGCCTGGTCGCTGGAGGTAAGCTCCCCCGGCATCGAGCGTGCGCTGACAAGACCTGAGCATTATGAGAAGATGGCAGGGCGTGATATTGCGGTGCAGCTTTACAGACCCTTTGAGGCAACGGGAGAAAAGGAAGTCATCGCAAGCCTTGTGGAGCTTCGTGACAAAACCATAATCCTTGCCGATCTTGACGGCACAGAGTTTGAAATACCGCTGAAAGATGCAGTAAGCGTCAGACTTTATGAAGAAATAGAAGATTAACAACATATTATATTAACGGAGGTTTTTTCGATGGCAACGAAAAGAAAGAGCAAGGCTCAGGCAGTTGACACTTCCAACAAGGAACTGTTTGAGGCACTGTACATGTTCGAGCAGGAACGCGGAATCCCTGTGACATATATGTGCGAAAAGATCCGCAAGGCAATCAGCTCTGCGGTAAAGGGCTCCCACAACGGCAACGACAACGTAATAGTCAATATCGAGCCCGAGACAGAGACCTTTGAGGTCTTTGTATGCCAGACAGTGGCAGAGGAAGTAGATGAGCACACAAAGGGCCACTGCATACTCTTGGAGCAAGCACAGAAGATAGATCCCAATGCTGAAATAGGCCAGGTGATCCGTGTTCGCCTCCAGACAAAGCAGTTCGGCAGAATCGCCGCAATGACTGCAAAGCACGTTATCCGTCAGGGTATCCGTGATATGGAGCGCGAGCAGGTCTATTCCGAGCTTCAGAGCAGAAATCAGGAGCTTGTAACAGGCAATGTCGAGCGTGTTGACCCCAAATCCGGTGCTGCCATCATCAAGATCGGCAAGGTGGATGTCGTTCTCCCGAAGAATGAACAGATCCCCGGCGAGACCCTGATTCCCGGTAAACCTGTTAAGGTATATGTTGTTGATGTACGTGAGCTTCAGCAGGCAGCTGAAAACGCAGAGCGCGCACCCAAGGCTACAATTTCCAGAACTCACCCGGGACTGGTCAAGAGACTTTTCGAGACCGAAGTACCCGAAATTTTCGACGGTACAGTAGAAATAAAGGCAGTATCCAGAGAAGCAGGCAGCCGCACAAAGCTTGCAGTTGTCAGCAACGATGAAAATGTCGATCCCATCGGCGCCTGCATAGGCCCGAGAGGCGCCCGAGTAAATGCAATCGTTGCAGAGCTGGGCGGCGAAAAGATCGACGTTATCAACTACAGCGAAGATCCCTCCGCATTCATCGCAAAAGCACTTTCCCCCGCGAACGTGCTCAGCGTTGTTATAGATGAAAGCTCACCTCGAGCATGCCGCGTAACCGTTCCCGACGACCAGCTTTCGCTGGCGATCGGCAACAAAGGACAGAATGCAAAACTT
>JAZSNZ010000262.1:0-6297 GCA_045536645.1 Acutalibacteraceae bacterium | reverse complement strand
TACGCCTCGGTAGTACCCCAGCGCTCTTTTACTTCCTCTTTGCAGCAGTCAAGCTCGCTGCTGTCGAAAACATCAAATTTCATTTCAAATTCTCCTTTGTTCTTCATTTCTTCTGCAATCATGATAAGCTCATCAAGTTTGTTTCTCTGCAACCTTAGCAGTTTTGTCTGCTGCTCCAATGCTTCACCGAAATCAAAGTTCGGGCTATCAAGCATCGCCTTTATTTCTTTCAGCGAAAATCTCAGCTCTCTGAACATAAGAATGCTGTACAGCCGCTCAAGCGCTCCTCTGTCGTACAGCCTGTAACCCGACTCGGTGTATTCGCATGGTCTGAGCAATCCGATCGAATCGTAATGGTGAAGTGTTCTCACACTTACACCTGCCATCATGCTTATTTCCTTTACAGTATACATCATAATCCCCCTTTGCAAAACCATCATAAACCATAACGCAGCGTCAGAGTCAATACCTAATTTTATTATTCTTGAAATAAATTGTTGCCATATATATTTATTTGTTGTATCATTATTGTGTATATTTTTACAATCTTATCCGGTGGTGATAATATGCCGTTAAATTTTAAAAATGAGCTTGATTTCTCAACCTTCAAAGCTTTTGCGGAGGATAATGCAAATTACGCCTATATGCAGGCGCTGACTGCCACTCACGATGACCGAAAATCGGAAAAGCTCTCCGCAAATGCTCTTTTCTGCGTTCTGAAAAACAAGAAGCATTTTGAGGCTGAAAGCAACGATGTAAACGAGAAAATCGCAGTTGACCTTTCCCTGCGCTCTCTGCTCAGAGGCAAGGAACGGGATATGCTTGACAATGCCCCCTCTGCCGATGATGTGCTCAACGAGTTCCTCAAGGACGATGATAATGCAGCGGAGCATTTCAGAATTTATCCGCCCGACGAGAGCGCAAGACAGAGAATAATCAGCCGTGCCTGCAGTAAAGCGGAGTCCATAACACCTAAATATGCCCCTCTGTATACCGGTACAAAATCGGGGATAATCCTTATTATTGTACTCGTTTTTATCTGTGCTGCAATATATTTTATCTGGAGCGACCCAATTGATATCCTTTCAGATAAATCGGCTCAGTACACCAATTCCGGTGCAGTTATCGATATCCCCGATTCGGGCAGTCTTATAGATGTTAAGTTTGTCTCAGGTGAATCTGCACAGGGCAGCGTCCCTGTTCAGATTTATATCTCAGGCCCTGACCGCAGTCATGTTTCAAGTGTAACCTACTCCCCTGAAAATTCTTCCGTACTCTCCTCTGCATATCAGTGCGGAGATGAATACTGGGTAATGATGGCAAGTTCCAACAATTACTACAAGGTCAATGTCAAAGGATCAAACGGTCTTGATGTTGTAAAGTACTTCCGCGTCAGCGGTGCAATTCCCGTTGCACCCGAGGTTACCATACTCGAAACAAGAAACAACGACGGCATAACAGAATTTATTATCAATTCCCGGACATGTGACGGCTCTGCAAATATCAGTTCCAGTGATATTACAATGATCGAAACCGATGCTAAAGGCAACTTCATTGTCGCTGCTCCTCTGGGTATTGAAAACATTCTGTATTTTACAGATAACTCAGGCAATCAGACAAGTGTGCTTATCACTGCCGACGGCAAGGCGGTCATATCACCTGCCCTCTCCTCCAAAGAAATCTCCATGGCACATGACTCAAGTGTGAAGGTAAATCTCAATGAACTGCTCCCTGCTGACAGAACCTACAGTATTTCTGCATCTGCTGACTCTGAAAACATCACCACTTCCCTTGACAGTGAAAACATTTTGTCCATTACCGCCGCAAACGGCTTTGTAGGCGTTGACAGTATAAGTATTACCGTTGAGGATAATTACGGTCTGTCTACCAGTACCGCACTTCCTGTCATCGTCTCCAACAGCACACCGTACTACACTGACACATCACTGCTTTATACAACAGTGCTCCACACGCCCAGCAACACAGGATACCTTTTCGGCACTCTCAGTGCAACGGACGCACAGAACGATGAGCTCACCTATACACTCACCAATCAGACCGACTGCAGTGTAACTCTCGCTCCCAGCGGCAGCTTCATGCTGTTTATTGACCCCGATTACAGAGGTCATTCCGCATCCTTTGACTTTACAATTTCCGACGGTCTGCTGACAAGTGCGCCGTACAGATACACAATTTCCCTGCACAACAATATTGTTCAGCCTGAAAAGTTCAGACAGGAATTTGTCTGCTATACAGGAGAAGACGGCTGGTATACCATTGACCTGCCCTCGATTGATTACGACGGCGATATTCTCAGCTGGAGCGTAACCACTGCCCTTACTGAGGACAACCGCACTCCCGAGGGAAATTACATCTCTTTTGCAGAGGGACTTTCAAAGATACTTATCCGTCCGAACCCCGAACGCAATGAGAAGTTCTCTGAAACTCTTACCCTTACCTGTTCCGACGGCTGGCTTGGCAGTGACGAAATCACCGTCAGATGCACATTCACGGAAAACAAGCCTCCCAGAGCAGGCAACGCAAACAAGGCAAGCATCCCTGCTTCAGAAACACGCGGTACATTCACGCTGGACATAAAAGATGACTGTGAATTTGACAAGTGTACCATAAAGGAAGTTATCGGCTGTCTTGGCGGCGATGTTGTTCCGAATATCGGCTGGAATACACTGAACTTTACGGTGAATTTTTATCCCGTTCTCGATATATCCGAGCCTGTTACGGTTGTTCTTCTTGTGGAGGACGTTGTGACAAAAGAAACCGTAGAGGTAACCTACATCATAAACAGAGTAACAGCATAAAACCATACAGAAACCCCCGATATGCTTTTTCGAGCATATCGGGGGTATTTTTATTACAGTACCTTTGAAAGGAATGTCTGCAGACGCTGATTTTGGGGATTGCCGAAAATTTCTTCCGGTGTGCCTTCCTCAACTATCTTTCCTTCGTCCATGAAAAGAATTCTTGAGCCGACTTCCTTTGCAAAGCCCATTTCGTGAGTTACGACTACCATTGTCATTCCCTCTGCTGCAAGGTCCTTCATAACCTCGAGAACTTCGCCGACCATTTCCGGGTCAAGAGCCGATGTGGGTTCGTCGAAAAGCATTATCTCAGGCTGCATGCAAAGAGCACGGACAATTGCTATTCTCTGCTTCTGTCCGCCGGAAAGCTGGCTGGGATAGGAGTTTGCTCTGTCGGCAAGTCCTACCCGCTCGAGCAGCTCCATAGCTCTCCTTTCTGCCTCTGCCTTCGGAATCTTCAGCAGGCTTTTCGGTGCTATGGTCATGTTTTCAAGAATGGTCATATTAGGGAACAGATTGAAATGCTGGAATACCATTCCCATCTTCTGTCTGTGGCGGTTGATATTTGTCTTCTTGTCGAGTATATTTACTCCTTCGAAAAAAACTTCGCCGCCTGTAGGATTTTCAAGGCGGTTGAGACATCTGAGGAAGGTGGACTTACCGCTTCCGGAAGGTCCGATGATAACAACCACCTCACCCTTCTTTATCTCTGCATCAATTCCGTCAAGGGCCTTTATCGTCCCCTTCTTGAAATGCATTTTAAGGTCTTTTACCTCAATAAGCACATCGCCGTTTTCGTAAGTTTTTTCCATTACCATGTTATCGCTCACCTGCACGCAGCCTCCTTTCAAGAAGTGATACAAGCTTTGTAAGAATAAGTACTACAGCAAGATATATTATTGCAACTGCTATAAGGGGCATGAAGTCTGAGTATGTACGTCCGCGGATAATATTGCCTGCCTTTGTAAGATCCTCAAGGGCGATGTAGCCAACGATGGAGGTCTCCTTGAGCATGACTATAAACTCATTTGCAAGGGAAGGCAGCGCATTCTTGAGAGCCTGGGGCAGGATAATGTACCACATGGTCTTAAGATAACCAAAACCAAGAGAACGGCCTGCTTCGAACTGTCCTTGGTCAACTGCCATAATACCGCCTCGGAATATCTCAGCAACGTATGCGCCGGAGTTAAAGCCGAAGGCCAGAACACCTATGAGCACCTTTGCATTTGATGCTCTGAAAACAACGAAGAATGCAATAAGCACCTGAATGAGAACAGGGGTGCCTCTTACTACGGTAAGGTAAACCTTACATATTGCATTGGCGATTTTGAAAAGCACCTTCATGAAACCGTTTCTTATCTCCCCTGCCATGCGGTCATAGGAAGAACGGACAGCTGCAACAACTATACCGATCACTATACCTACGAGAACAGAAAAGAATGCAACCTCAAGGGTTACTCCAAGGCCGCTGAGCAAAAGCTTCCAGCGATCCTCCTCAATAAAGTTCAATACAAAGTCGTCTTTCAGATCCGAAAACCATTCGGATATACCTGCACAAATCACAGGAGATAGATTTGCCATGTACATTGCTCCTTTATTTTAACATGTCGATTTATTATACATGGATATGAATCATTATGCAACAGTGAGAATAAAAAAACATACCTGCCGCAGTTTTTTATCTGCGGCAGGTATGCAAAACATTGTTTTGTAAGATTACTCAGCAGAAATGTACTTGTCAACGATCTTCTGAACAGTACCGTCAGCGATGAGCTCTTCAAGAGCATTGTTGACCTTCTCAAGAAGCTCGGGGTTGTTCTTGGAAATGCAGATTGCATAATCCTCAACTGCATACTCGGTATCGAGAATCTCGAGGCCGGTGTTAGCTGCTACGAATGCCTTTGCAGGCTCGTTGTCGATGATGACGCAGTCGATCTTACCGGTCTTGAGTGCCTGAACAGCATCTGCACCCTTGCTGTAACGCTCAACGGTAAGAGCAAGTTCAAGGTTATCGATGTCGTCGGAAATGTAGATGTCGCCGGTAGTGGATTCCTGTACGCCGATTGCGTAGGTTGCACCCTCTGCATAAAGATCATCAACGGTCTTTATTTCGGAGCCCTCTGCAACGATAACTACCTGAACGCCTGTTGCATAGCTGGTGGTGAAGTTTACGTTCTGAAGACGCTCTTCGGTAACGGTCATACCTGCCATACCCATGTCAGCCTTGCCGGAGTTTACATAGCTGATGATAGTATCAAACTCCATGTTCTCTACCTTGAAATCCATGCCGAGCTTGTCAGCGATTGCCTTTGCGATTTCAACGTCGATACCTACAAACTCGTTGTTCTCAACATATTCATAGGGAGGGAACTCTGCGTTGGTTGCCATTACAAGAACATTGTCCTCCTTTGCACCGCAGCCTGCAAAGCAGAATACGGAGAGAGTGAGCAGTGCAAGAACTGCTGCGATAAGCTTGATGTACTTTTTCATGTGTTTCTTCTCCTTTTGTTAAGTATAAATTTCAGTCTTTTCTTCTCTTCGACTGAGGATGAGTCTATTATAATGCATTGTTTTTCATAAATCAATGAATATTTTTGACGAACATACATCTAATATACACTCACTAATTTATAAATATTCACAAACGCCGTATTTTTATGCATTTTTCGCATAGTAAATGCATACTTCTTACATAATACAATATATAATAGAAAAAATACCGAAAAACACTTGCACTGATGCAAACATTGTGCTATACTATCAAGGATTTCGCACGTTGTGTGGGATCGGCCCGGGTTGCATGCATAAGTATGTTTTCGCCGATCTTTTCGTCAAAGACGATCAACACATGACGGAGGAAAAAACCAAGGAGGAAAAAACAATGGCAGTAGTATCTATGAAACAGCTTCTCGAAGCCGGTGTTCACTTCGGACACCAGACCAGACGCTGGAACCCCAAGATGGCGGAGTACATCTTCACCGAGAGAAACGGCATCTACATTATCGACCTTCAGAAGACCGTCAAGAAGCTCGAGGAGGCTTACATGTTCATCCGCGAGACAGCAGCTAACGGCGGCTCCGTTCTGTTTGTCGGTACCAAGAAGCAGGCTCAGGATTCCATCAAGGAAGAGGCTGAGCGTTCCGGCTCCTACTTTGTAAACGCTCGTTGGCTCGGCGGTATGCTCACCAACTTCGTTACCATCCGCAGAAGAATCGAGAGACTCAACCAGCTTCTCAAGATGTCCACCGACGGTACCTTTGATCTCCTTCCCAAGAAGGAAGTTATCAAGCTCAACCTTGAGATCGAGAGACTCCAGAAGTTCCTCGGCGGTATCCAGGAAATGAAGAAGCTCCCCGGTGCTCTCTTTATCGTTGACCCCCGCAAGGAAAGAATTGCCGTTGCTGAGGCTAAGAAGCTTGGCATTCCCATCATCGCTATAGTTGACACCAACTGTGATCCTGATGAGATTGATGCCGTT
>JAZSNZ010000015.1:0-2632 GCA_045536645.1 Acutalibacteraceae bacterium | reverse complement strand
TGGCTGTAAATATGCAGTTGCTCTTTCTGCCGGTACTGCCTCACTTCATCTCTGTGCAAAACTTGCCGGTGAAAAGCTCTACGGTATACCGAAGGCAGGGACAGGCGCGCTCAGCGGACACAGGGTTTTCTGTTCAGATGTAACATTCAGTGCAACTGTTAACCCTATGGTTTATGAAGGGGCTGAGATAGTTTTCATCGACAGCGAGTACGAGACCTGGAATATGGACCCAATTGCTCTTGAAAAGGCTTTTGAGATTTATCCTGATACCCGTCTTGTAGTTCTCGTTAATCTTTACGGCGTACCCGGTAAAATTGATGAAATCAAGGCAATCTGCAAGAAGCATAACGCACTTCTTATTGAAGATGCTGCTGAATCCCTCGGTGCAACATATAAAGGTGTGCAGACAGGCTGTTTCGGCGATTATAATGCTATTTCTTTTAATGGAAACAAAATTATCACAGGTTCTTCCGGCGGTATGTTCCTTACAAATTCAAAGGAAGATGCTGAAAAAGTGAGAAAATGGTCTACTCAGAGCCGTGAGAATGCTCCATGGTATCAGCATGAAGAAGTTGGATACAATTACAGAATGTCCAATGTAATTGCCGGCGTTGTCCGTGGACAGATACCATACCTTAACGAGCATATTGCTCAGAAAAAGACTATATATGAAAGATACAAGGAAGGTTTCAAGGGACTGCCGGTAAGCATGAATCCCTTTGATTCCGTAAACAGCGAGCCTAATTACTGGCTCAGCTGCCTGATCATCGATAAAGATGCAATGTGCAGACAGGTAAGAAGCAGCTCCGATGCACTTTACATAAGTGAAGCTGGAAAGAGCTGTCCTACAGAAATACTCGATGTTCTTGCTGAACATAACGCAGAAGGTCGTCCAATTTGGAAGCCTATGCACTCACAGCCGATTTACAGAATGAACGATTTCATTACTGTATCAGGCAGCGGCAGAGGCAGAACCAATGCCTACATCGCAGGAGACTTTTCTGATGCCGCAACCGATATTTTCACAAGAGGCTTATGCCTTCCCAGTGACAACAAAATGACGGCTGACGAACAGGATGCGATTATTGAGATGATTAGGAGTTGTTTTGAGTGAAAAAAATTCTTAAATTATTAGGCTGGTTTACCGGCTTACTTGCGGTTATAAGCGTTATCATAAGCCTGCTTGAACGTGTCGAGACAGGCTTTGCAGGTCATAAGCAGAATTTTTATGAGAAATATGTCAAGCGTCCCATTGACATATTTATTTCTGCCGGAGCACTTTTTGTACTCAGTCCTGTAATGCTTATTACCGCTATTCTTGTAAGGATGAAAATCGGTTCTCCTGTTCTTTTTACTCAGGACAGACCCGGACTCAACGAGAAAATCTTCAAGCTTTATAAATTCAGAACCATGACAGATGAAAAGGATGCCGACGGTTTCCTTCTTCCCGATGAAAAAAGACTTACAAAATTCGGAAAGCTTCTCCGCTCTACGTCAATCGACGAGCTCCCTGAGCTTCTGAATATCCTTAAAGGCGATATGAGTATTGTAGGTCCAAGACCTCTGCTTGTAAAATATCTTCCCTACTACCGTGATAAGGAAAGAATGCGCCACAGCGTCCGTCCCGGGCTGACAGGACTTGCCCAGATTAACGGCAGAAACCATGTTATGTGGGACGACAGACTTGCATACGACATTAAATATGTTGAGAATATGTCTCTTTGCAATGACCTTGATATATGCGTAAAGACTGCTTTCAAGGTTATTAAAAGAGCTGATGTTGCTGAAAAGCGCATTATTTCCCTTGATGAAGCAAGAATGAACGAGAGCGAGGTTAATGTATGAAATTTTCCCCCGAAATAACAGCTAAGCCAACCAAAGGATTTGCAGAAGGCGTTGCAGAACGCAGAAAAGCAGGAAAAGAAATTTATTCTTTCGGTTTGGGTGAACCTGATTTTAAAACTCCCGATTATGTAATTGAGGCTATGATGAAAGCTATCGAGGACGGTAAAATCCACTACAGCGACGCACAGGGTATTATCGAGCTCAGAACCTGTATAGCAAAAAGTGCTACAAATGAGTATGGAGTAAAATACGAGCCGAATGAAATAGCAGTTACTCCCGGAATAAAAAGTGCCGCTTATTCATCTCTTGCTGCAATTCTTGAGCCCGGTGATAAGGTTGCGCTTTGTACGCCTTGTTATGTAGCATATCCCGCTATGATAAAGTGCGCCGAACCTGACGCTGAGATTATCACTATTGACCTTAACAAGGATTATTCCTTTAATATGGAGCGTCTTGAGGAGGTTGTGACTTCCGGTGTCAAGTGCCTTATTGTCAACAGCCCGAATAATCCCACAGGCGCTATGTTCACAAGAGAAGAAGTTGAGCGCATTGTTGACGTATGCGCTGAGCACGGCGTATATATCCTCTCCGATGAGGTTTATGATAAAATCGTATTCCACGGCGAAAAACACGTAAGCTTTGCTGAGTATGAGAAAATAAAGGATCACCTTATTATTGCCAACGGATTCAGCAAATCCCATGCCATGACAGGCTGGAGACTGGGTTATGCCATTGCCCCTGCTGATATATGCAAAAAAATCGCAATGCTCCAGTTCAATACAAATAC
>JAZSNZ010000100.1:0-2576 GCA_045536645.1 Acutalibacteraceae bacterium | reverse complement strand
GATACAAAAATATATCTTATTTCATTGCTATTGCTTATTCTCGTCAAAAGTGATATACTTGGCGAGAAAGTTGTAGGAGGTGACGAGATGCGTAGCTTTGATTATTCTTCCCTGATTAATAATACATGGGACAATGAGATTATCAATTATCTTTCCTTGATTCATGAATACAAGGGTAAACAGTCGGTATATATTCAGCAGAAACCATCGGAAATAGAACGATTAGTCGAGATAGCAAAGGTGCAGAGTACCGAGGCCTCCAACTCCATCGAGGGAATACGCACGACCGAGACGCGTCTGCGTCAGCTTATGAGCGAAAAGACGGCTCCGCGCAACCGTGACGAGAAAGAGATTGCAGGTTATCGTGATGCACTGAACATTGTCCACGAGAATTTTGAATACATCCCTCTGACACCGAATTATATACTGCAGCTTCATAAGATACTCTTCAGTCACACCGACTCCGCTTTTGGAGGAACATTCAAAAATGTTCAGAACTATATCAGTGCTACCGATGCTGACGGCAGGAGATTTACACTTTTCACTCCGCTTCCGCCATACGAGACGCCGACGGCTATGCAGGAGATTTGTGATGAGTATAACCGAGCTATCGGCGAAGGCAAGGTTGATCCGCTGCTGATTATTCCGGTGTTTATCCACGACTTTCTGTGCATTCACCCGTTTATAGACGGCAACGGCAGAATGTCACGACTTCTTACTACGCTGCTGTTGTATAGGGCAGGGTTTGAAATCGGAAAATACATTTCGCTGGAAGCAAAGATAGCAAAAAACAAAGATGGTTACTATGCAGCTTTGGAAGAGGCACAGACAGGCTGGCACGAGCAGGAAGATGATCCTACCGCATTCGTAAAATATCTGCTTAGCACAATCATCGCAGCCTATCGCGACTTTGATGACAGAATTCAGATAATCAGCCCCACCTCACTCGATACTGTCAGAAAAGCAATCGATAATAAGCTTGGGAAATTCACCAAGAGAGAAATTCTTGAGATGTGCCCATCGCTGAGCGCCTCCACCGTAGAAAGACACTTGAAGAAACTGACAGAAGATGGCTATATTACGAAGCATGGCACAGGCAAAAACACATTCTATACAAAAAATTAATTCGCACATTCGACATAACAGAACCTCCTTTGTACAATGGTAGTGCAAAGGAGGCTTTTCTGTATATATCTTGACAAAATCCGAATAGTATGCTATTTTATTAACAGAATATCGTTCTGTTAATAAACACAAAGGGAGATAAATATGCCGAGAAAGCCTGTACTTGAGGGCGGAAAACGTGACGAAATAATCAGCACCGCCATGCAGCTGTTTTTTGTAAACGTCTATGCAGCCACCTCTGTGAGGATGATTCTTGACCGTGTCGGCGGCGAAGTGGGAATGTTCTACCATTATTTTAAATCCAAGGAAGAATTATTCCAGAAGGTTGTCGATCGCTTTTTCCTTGATTATCGGAAGCAGTTTGAGGAAATAGCACGACACTGCGATACGAAGGAAGAGCTGGTCATGAAGCTGCTCTCTCACTACGAAAACAGTATTGCATTGTTCCATAAGATCTCTCCAAATATGCACTGGACAATAAGCAGCGCAATGTCCGCACGCACGCTGGAAGAGCTGAAGCCCATATTCTGTGAGTTGGCTGATCGATGGAGAACCAGAAAAAACGAACCGATTGATATTGTTGCAGGCCAGCTGCTCTATGCTGTCTCAGCGACCATACATTCGGAAAGCTTTGCTGCAATGGCTCTGCAGGACCGCCAGCGTACCCTCTGTGAGCTGTTGGACCGCTTGCTGTGACGGAGGAAATAAAGATGAATATACTTATGATAAATCTGCCCTATTCGGGTCACACCAATCCCACACTGCCGCTGACCGAGATGCTCGTCAGAAAAGGGCATAATGTCACTTATATAAACGCCGAGTCCTTTCGCGGTAAGATAGAGCGAACCGGCGCACGCTTCGTTCCTTATAATGACTTCCCGGTCGGTCTGAGTGACCAGAAGATAAAATGCGGCTGCTTCCGTGCGGCCTATGATACGGCAATGGCTCTAGATGAACAATACGACATTCTCATCTATGAAATGTTCTTCTATCCGGGCATAGATATTGCCCAGAGAAAGGGAATTCCCTGCGTCAGGCAGTTCTCTCAACCTGCATGGTCACAGAGGACGTTTGAAGAAGCGTCGCCTGTATTTCGTATATCCGCAAAGCTGATCGACAGTCAGGTTATGAACCGAAAGAACCGCAGAACGATAAATGTACAGCGAAAAATGGCAGATGCCGTCGTGAATGACAAGCCTAATCTGAATATTGTATATGTGCCCGAGGAGTTCCAGAAGCATCGTGAAGACTTTGGCGACGACTATACATTTACCGTACCTCCTCAGCAGGCTCACAGCTGTGATACAGTTATCCCTTATGATGAAATGCGCCACCCTATTGTGTATATCTCTCTTGGCAGTATCATCAGCAATCGAGGCTTTTGCAAGGAGTGTATCCGCGCCTTCGGCAGAAAGGATATGTCCGTAATTCTCAACACAGGAAATATTGCA
>JAZSNZ010000333.1:0-2593 GCA_045536645.1 Acutalibacteraceae bacterium | reverse complement strand
GCAGACGACTCTCGTTGCTATATTTGCCGCTGTCGGACTGGGATTCTACGGCGTTTTCTCAGATCTCGCCTCCTCCCGTTCCCTTATCGGTATTCTCGGCGGCTCTGTTTCCGCTCTTGCAATTATCGCCGCACTTGTCATCTTCATGATAAGCCAGCATAAGAATTACCACAGCGTTCACTTAAATCTCCGTCTGCTCTCGGAAATGCTGAGAGTCAAGACCTATCTCAACGCATCAGGCATTTACGATACCGGCGCCTCCGAGCTGCTCAGCGAACGTCAGCAGCAGGAGCTTGAATGGGCTCAGCACATATACAGAGGCTGGGATGTAATCGATACCGCCGAAGGATATTACGCACCTGATGCCCAGAAGCCCATCGACCTTGATACCATCCGCAAAATGTGGATAGGCTCTGCCGACAGCCTGCTGGACGGACACAGCAATGCAAAGGTCTATATCCCCACCTCTGACAACGCTCAGATGGACTTCGATCGAGGACGAGGCAGTGAGTATTTCAGAAAAGCGCGTAATCTTTCGATTTTCAGAAACTTTGCTTCTGTTTTCGCCGTTGTAATGACCCTTGGCGTTACCATTACCACCGCAGTCATGTTCCTGCTCAGATCAGGACTTACTGCTCCCGACAGCTGGCAGGGACTTTTCAGCGATCAGTTTGATATGGGCACCGCATACACCGTCGCAGAGTCGCTCTTTGTATTCTTTATCGGTATTATCCCTGCTCTTATCGGCTGCGCTCTTATTTTCCACGAGAGCCAGATGTATTCAGAAAACGCTCTGCGTTATAAATGGATGGCTGTAAAATATCAGAAGCTCACCGCCTGCATAGATAATACACTGTATGCTTCTGATTCAGATGAAGCTGTTCGCAGAATCTTCAAGGATGCCGCTCGCGCTGCTATCGAGGAAATCGGCGAGTGGACTCTTCTGACCGCCGGCAGTGAAGTAGCCTTACCGTTCTAAAAGGAGGAAATTATTATGTACGAAAATTATAAGCCTGCTCCCATTGATACTTCCGATGTATCTCTCCCCGAGAGCCTCAATGAGCTGGTCGAATACATGGCAAAGAACACCCACGAGGTATGGGCAGCTACCAGAATGAAGCAGGGCTGGATTTACGGTCCTGAGAGAAACGATGAACTCAAGCATCACCCCTGCCTTATCCCCTACGAGGAGCTTCCCGAAAGCGAGAAGGAATACGACCGCAACACTTCTCTTGAAACCCTTAAGCTTATTATCAAGCTTGGATATGAGATAAAGAAGTAGGATTTTAAAAACCGCTGTTTCCGATGGAGACGGCGGTTTTTAATGCTGTAAATCGTTGATTTTTTTCCGGTTACGATATATAATTATAAAACACCTTTAAAAAACATAATTGCTTATAAATACTCTCTTGATCGGAGGCAATAAATATGTGCTGTCAGAACAACGGTCCTCAGAGCGATTTTTCACTGCTTGAGGACACACTGAATGCTTACGCCGATACTCCCGGCAGTCTTATTGCTATTCTGCAGAAGGCACAGGATATTTACGGCTATCTGCCGAAGGACGTTATGTATCATATTGCAGAACGCATCGGCACAACTCCTGCTGAGGTAGTGGGCGTTGCTACCTTCTATTCTCAGTTCCGCTTGACTCCCATCGGCAAGTATCTTATCATGGCCTGTCAGGGCACTGCCTGCCATGTAAACGGCAGCAAGCGCGTTGGCGAGGCTGTTGCAAAATACCTCGAAATAGAAAATGGCGAGACTACCGCAGACGGTCTTTTCACCCTTGAGAATGTTGCCTGTCTCGGCTGCTGTTCCCTTGCTCCTGTTATTATGATAAACGGCGAGGCTTACGGCAATCTCACCCCCGAAAGTGCTATTGCCATTATCAAGGGCATCAGGGCAAAGGAGGCAGGAAAATGAGAATAGTTATCGGTGAAGGCTCCTGCGGTGTTGCGGCAGGTGCTGCCAAGGTTCGCTCTGCCATAGAAGCTCTCGTAAGGGAAAATGATAATTTCACTCTCGGCAGCACAGGCTGTATCGGCATGTGCTTCTTAGAGCCTATCATTGACCTTTATGACGATGAGAAAAACCTTGTAAAGAGGCTTGTAAGAGTATCTCCCGAGGACGCTGAGGCTATAGTTGAGGCTGCACGCACGGGTGAACTCTCTCTTATCGAAAAGCTTGTTATCTCCTCTGAAGATGAGGAGTTTCTGACAAAGCAGACGAGAATCGCTCTGCGTCACTGCGGTCTTATTGACCCGACCTCCCTTGAGGATTACTGCGCATCAGACGGCTACGAGGCGCTTAAAAAGGTACTGACCTCGATGACCCCCGAGGAGGTAATTGAAGAAATAAAGGTGTCAGGTCTGGCAGGTCGAGGCGGTGCAGGCTTCCCCACATGGTTTAAATGGAATGCTGCCCGTCAGAGCGTGGGTGAACACAAATACCTTATCTGCAACGCAGACGAAGGCGCCCGCGCCGGCCTTGATGCGCATATCGCAGCTGAAGTCGGTTCCGAGGATGTTATCGCCAAGGAGATTGTTGGCTCTCGCCTGCTCCATGGCCTTGGTGAGATTGATTATGGCAA
>JAZSNZ010000151.1:0-3308 GCA_045536645.1 Acutalibacteraceae bacterium | reverse complement strand
AGCTCGTCGGGCTCATAACCCGGAGGTCGCAGGTTCAAATCCTGCCTCCGCAACCATGAAAATCGGCTTAACCATCAGGTTTAAGCCGATTTTCTTTTGCGTGTACCCTTATTTGCACCCTTTACATATTAGAAAATACTGAAATCAATAGAAAATGCGAAAAGCAAAAACACCAATGGCTTTGTCCAATTTAAATTCTGCCTCAGCCCCCCTGATTTTCACATGGGAATCAGGGGGCTTTTACTGTAAAAGCTCAAGTTAGCTGTTTCAGGTGAAAAGCACACAGACCAAATAATTAACCGTGAATTTGCAATAGCAGGTGCGATTCGGTTGAGATATCTCCTGCAGTCAGGCGAAGACGGTCAACGGTTTCTGAGGGATACATATTCTTGTGTACAAGGAAAATGTACATGTTTCAAAGCTGCACCGAATTCATAAAAGATACTGTTTCATGCTGTACACATTCTGCAGAAAAATGCTAAAGGGATTGCACGCACGTGTTCAATATTGGAGAAAAGATGGTCACGATATTGTAAAAAAACAAAATATATGATATAGTAAAAATACAGCAAAACAACAATGCAAATAAAGAGTAATATATAAAAAGTGATGATATTCTCAAAAGGGGATGAATTATGTGAAACGATCATTTGGCGGATATATGGGTAAAGTAATGCAGGTGGATCTGACTGCTCGTGAAATAGCTGAATATCCATGGAGTGACAAGGACAGAGAGATGTATATAGGCGGCAAGATGATGGCCGCAAAGATACTGTATGATAATCTGACCGGCAGGGAAGAGGCTTATTCTGAAGAGAACATGATAGTCATATCTACCGGGCCGCTGACAGGAACAGGCGCTCCCAGCTCAAGCAGATTCAATCTGTCGACGATTTCTCCGCAGACAGGAATAATTGCCTCGTCAAACTGTGGCGGTTCATTTGGGTATTACCTTAAAAAAGCTGGTTATGATGCAATAATCATCAAAGGCAGATGCAGTGAGCACACATGGCTTGAGATAAACGGTGACAGCTTTGTGTTCCACAATGCGGATGATCTGTGGGGAACGAAGGTAACAGAGTGCCAGGAGAGTCTTGCGGAAAAACTTTCAGAGAACAGAAAAAGCGTTAGATTCGGCAACATCTGCATAGGGCCTGCAGGAGAAAATCTTGTGCGTTATTCCGCAGTGCTCAGCGGTGAGCGAGCTGCAGGCAGAGCGGGAATCGGAGCGGTGTTCGGCTGGAAGAATCTGAAAGCCGTTACGGCTTCAGGCAACTGCGAAATTCCTGTATACGATGAAGAAAAGAATCTTAAATGGAATAAAAAGTGGTTTTCCTATCTGCACCGTCACCCGCTGACAGGCAATCAGCTTCCGAGGCTCGGCACTGCAGGACTTGTAAGCTCAATGCAGGCAAGAAAAATCCTGTCCACCAAGAACTACACCTATGGTCAGTACGCAGAGTTTGAAAAGGTAAGCGGTGAGGTGCTGGCAGAGGAATATAACATTGTAAACAAGGGTTGTCTGACCTGCCCTATAAAATGTGCACGAACCGTAGAGGTTGACGGCAGAGCTGTAAAGGGCCCTGAGCTTGAAACTCTGGGACTGCTGGGCGGCGGCATACTGAATGCAGACCTTCCGTGTATTCTTCGCTGGAACAACGAGCTTGATGAGCTTGGAATGGATACGATTTCCGCTTCCAGCACCCTTGCTTTTGCCATGGAAGCAAATGAGCAAGGGCTGTGGGATAACGGACTTAAATTCGGCAGCACAGATGAAATTTCAAAAATCTGGGAGGACATAGCATACCGTCGAGGAATAGGTGATGAGCTTGCAGAAGGCAGCAAGCGCCTTTCCGAAAAGTACGGCGGAAAGGAATTTGCTATGCACGTAAAGGGGCTGGAGCTTGCAGCCTATGAACCGAGACGAGCAGTAGGACAAGGACTTGGCTATGCGGTATCGAACCGCGGCGGCTGCCACCTCAACGGAGGCTACCTGGTTATCCTTGAGGGCTTGGGACTTAATACCGACTCCCAGACCTACAAGGCGAAGGCTGATTTTACAATGCTTTTCCAGGATCTCATGGAAATGATATCCGCATCAGGTCAGTGCCTCTTCACTTCCTATGCGTTCTTCCCGGGATTCCTCATTACACGTCCTAACGGAGCCATTACAAAAACAGCTAACTTTCTGCTGCCTCACATTGGCTGGATAGGCAGATTCATAAACAAATTCCCGACTCTTCTTGCACTGCATCTGCCTGTATTCCACCATACCAAGGCGATCAAATATGCAGTGGGAATGAAGATGAACTTCGGAAAATATATCCGCTGCGGTGAGCGCGGCTACAACCTTGAAAGATGCATAAATACACGTTTCGGAATCAGCGCAAAGGACGATGCATTGCCGAAGAGACTTACCGATGTGCCGCAGGATAAGAATGATCCAAAGACAAAAGTGCCGCTGGAAAAGATGAAGAAGAGATATTACAAAGCACGCGGCTGGGATAAAAACGGCATACCAACAAAGAGAACTCTTCGCAAGCTGAAGATAAGCCGGTGAGGTGGGTGAGTATGGTAAAAGTAAAATTGTTCGGACTTTTCCGTCTTGATACGGGAATTCGTGAGCTTGAGGCGGATGTTAAAACGGTAAAGGAGCTTTATGCCGTACTGCTCAGCGAGGCAAAAAAGGCAAAGCCCGATACCAGAGTAACAGCAAAGGATATTGACGGCTGCATTGTCATGATAAACGGAAGGGCAGGCAAAAAGAGCAGCAGACTTTCTGATGGGGATGAGGTAGTGCTCATGTCTCCTGTCTGCGGCGGTTGAAAGGCGGTGTCAGAATGAAGAGCTACAGAATAACAAATGGTTGTATCGGCTGCACACTGTGTGCAAAGAGTTGCCCTGTGGGAGCCATATCGGGTAATCTTAAAGAAAAGCACGAGATAGATGAGAATCTATGCATCAGATGTGGGCTTTGCGGAAAGTTATGCGCAAAGGGCGCTGTGCAGAACGAAAAGGGCGAAACTGCTGAAAAGCTTTCTAAGGATAAATGGGAAAAGCCTTATATAGACAGAAAGACCTGTGCAGGCTGTTCAGTGTGCATTGAAAGCTGCCCGAAAGATTGCCTTGCGCTGACAGAGCCGAAATTTCACGGAGATATAAGAACCGTGGCAGAGCTCAGCAACACAGAAAGCTGTATAGGCTGCGGTCTGTGTGCCAAGAGCTGCCCTATAAACGCCATAACAATGGGCACAAAGCACCCAAAAAGGAACTACAAGGAGGTAAAGACAATGAGCAGCAAGATTTAC
>JAZSNZ010000126.1:0-4041 GCA_045536645.1 Acutalibacteraceae bacterium | reverse complement strand
CCTCCGACTTCCGGGATATTGCTTCTGTATCTGCTCTATAGCCTCAAAGCGTTCTCCTGAGGTTATTTGATATTGTGGTATGGCATGGTGATGACGGAAGATGCGGATGAGGTCGGGCTTGACATGCTCAGGGAATTTCAGCATAGAGTGGAAATGCTCCTCCACAAGTGCTGTCAGTTCGGCGTCGCTCTTGTCAAGCAACTCGGCATGGCGTACGCCGCCAATGAAATAAGTGAAGAGCGCACCACCTTCGGGGGCACGGCCAGTAAAGCAGGCAGAAGGGAATAGTATGCCGAGCACTCGCTTGTTCTCGCAAGTGGGCACCAGTCCACCGAAAGCCTTGTAGTCACCTCCGAGTGTGTCGTTTACGCCGACGCCGACTTCTACCACAGGGGCATACTGCAGGTTGTTCAGCTTACGCATGGCATCATCGCCGATAAAGGGTAACATCCAAGGTAACTCATAAGCACCACAGGTGGTCACCACCTGTTTGCAATCTATCTGCTCTTCCTCTCCCACCTTATTTATATATGTAACACGCCAACCGTCTTCAGTAGGTGTTACCTTTGTCTCTTTTACTCCGAGGGCAAACCGCTGCGGACCTAAGTATTCAGCTATGGACTGTGTTATCATGCTCAGTCCGCCGACAGCAGAGAATACTTTCTTCGTTGCCAGACGGTCACGGTCGGACTTGGGTTCGCGCATCTTAGTGATGGCACCACGAACGAAGCTGCCGTAGTTCTGCTCCAGGTTATAGAGTTTTGGCAGTGCGTAGCGCGTGATAAGAGTGTCGGGATTACCTGCATATACGCCAGAGAGGAAAGGGTCAACGGCATAGTCAACGAAGGATTTACCTAATCGACGACGCGCCAAAGAACCGACGGACTCATCGGGGTTGTCACCTTTCTTTCTCCATGGCTCACCAAGGATACGCAGCTTGTCGCTGAACGTAAACAATGGGGTGGTGACTGCGCTTATAAGTCCGGATGGAAGGTCGTGAAAACGATTTCCCTTCCATATCAATCGACGCTTGGAGGCAACAGGCGCTGTCTCTAAACGACACTTGCCGCCAGAGGTCTGCTCAAGGTCTGCCATCAGTTCTGCCACCTCGGGATTGGATATGGTTCCGGTGTTTGGACCGCTCTCAAATACAAATCCACCCTCACGGTGTGTCTGTATCTGTCCGCCGACCTTGTCCATCTGCTCCACAACCATGAGCTCACGTCCTTTTCGTGCAAGCAGGTAGGCTGTGGTAAGACCGGTAAGACCGGCGCCAATAATTACTATATCTGTTTTCATTAAGTTTTTTATATCGGTTTTGAAAATGATTTCGTGGTGCGTTGCATCAGCGGGTCAAGCAGGGCTGCCACATTGCGTACAAATGGCGAGCTCTCATGAGTCATGCGTATGGTGTTGCCGCTGATGGTGATGATGCCATCGGACTGCATCTCTGCTAAACGTGACTCGTCAAAGTTTACTGCTGCGCGTTGCTCGTCACTCAGTGTTACATGGTAGTTACACATCAGTGCGTCAATGACCTCGCGCACTAACTGCTGCTCATGGCTGAGGGTATATCCTTTTTTGATGGGCAGGTGACCGCTGTTCACGATTTCTATGTACTCTTTGATGTCTTTTGTGTTCTGTGCGTATGCCGTCTCTAACTGGCTGATGCCTGTCACGCCGATGGCATATACTTGTGCTGTGGTGCGTCGGGTGCAATAGCCTTGGAAGTTACGGTGCAGCTGTCCGTTCTGTAGTGCAGTGTATAGTTCGTCGTCAGGTCGTACGAAGTGATCCAGTCCTACCCGTACATAACCGGCTGACTGTAGCATCTGGGCTGCCTCGTTAAACATACGTTCCTTCTCCTCACTTGCCGGCAGACCTGCTTTCTCAAGTATCAGCTGCTGTTTTTTAAGCCATGGTACATGGGCGTAGCTGAACATTACCAGACGGTCAGGCTGCAGTGCTATGGCACGCTCGATAGAACGGCAGAAGGATTCTGCAGTCTGGTGAGGCAAGCCGAAGAGGAAGTCTAAGTTTATCTTTGCTCCTGTATCGCGCAATACTGCAAATATATCTTCCATACGCTCCTGTGACGGGCGGCGGTTGACAGTATTCAATACCTGTTCGTTGAAATCCTGAATGCCGATGCTGAAACGTGAGAAACCTGCGTCTGTCAGTCCTTTCCAGTCTTGTAGCGACAAGTAGCCGGGATGGCACTCTATTGCCACCTCTGTCTGAGCAATCTTACGAAATGCTGTCAGCAAGTGTTGGTTGAGAGCCTGAATGATGGTAGGCTGCAATGTGGTGGGGCTTCCGCCTCCGTAGTGTATCTGTGATATCTGTCTGCCATTATCAAGTAGTGGTATCAGCTGGTCTATCTCCTTGTGCAGTGCCTCTACATAGGCATTGACAACCGTCTCGTTTTGCATGGCGTAGGAGTTGCATGCACAGTAGTGGCATAGATGCCTGCAGAAAGGTATGTGCAGATAGAATGACAGGTTGGGTTCCTTGGCTGCGTTTGATTGCTGTACGGCAGTAAGGTATTCTTCCTCTGAATACTCCTTGAAGAAATTGGCTGGCGGGTAACTCGTGTATCGAGGTACGGGTACATTATATTTCTCTATGACATTATCTTGTATCACGTAAGTCTATCTTCGTATGTTCTTTTTGCAAGTGCAAAATTACGACTATTTTCGTCGTTCTTTATTTGTCTTGAATAGCCTTGATTTTAAGGTTTAAGACAAATTAAAAGCCATATCTCTCTGTGGGGTATGCATCATACGTCAGAGATGTTGACTCTTGTTTTAGTGTTAGTTAGTTATGGAAAGGCGGCTTGTGGGTGCCTTGAGACCCGATGCGCAATTTGTTTGTGTCACAGGGGGATAAACTTAATTATAATCATGTTTTTCCAAAAGTTATCTTGACCTTCTTGGGCTGATAATTTGTGTGAGATTATAATTATTGAATGGGAGATTTCCTTTAAAGGGTTTTGAGCCTTTTGAAAATCAGGAAATCAGTTCACAGATAATTCGCCTGTGATTTTTGCGTTTAGGCTAACGCAGGTGGCGGTCTGTTGAATATGCTGTTTCTTATTCCTTCCTCCAGGCTCGGAGTACGGTCGCTTTTCTCGGCTATCGAGGTCATGCCGTTTGTGTAGGCGGACAAAGTTTCGATTTCCTCAGTACATATTTTATATATGAACTTTGATTTTATGTCATTCAGTAATGAGCAGACCTCGTTTTGCAGCAGGCTTATGCAGCTTCGGCTCTGTCTCTCGCAATCTATTATATATGTGCTGCCGTATGTCGATGCTCCGTAGGCGTATATGCTTTCTATGGAGTTCTTCCTCTTATAGAAATATTCTCCTATACAGCTGGTGGTTTGGAGTAGTGCGAATGCGCCTACAATCAAGTAAACCAGTGTGTTATATGTCAGAAAACCTAATGTCAGCATCTCGATTTTTTGAGATAGCAAAGGTACTTTCTTGCCCATATAAAAGCAAGAAAGGCCGCGAAGTTTTTCGCAGCCTTGTCTTGTTTTTATGTTTTGTTATTAAAGAGTTACGCCTCTCTTGAATATTGCCATCGCCTTTGAATTGTGCTTCTCGTGGTTGACGAATTCGCCGTTGGCAACGCTTATTACATACTTGATGAATTGTTGCTTAACCTCCTCCATGGTCTTGCCTTGAACAAGCTGTCCTGCATTGAAGTCAATCCAGTTTTTCTTGTTCTCGTAGAGTGGGGTGTTGGTAGAAACCTTCATTGTTGGCACGAAGCTTCCGAATGGGGTTCCACGTCCTGTGGTGAAGAGCACCATCTGGCATCCAGCAGCTCCGAGAGCGGTCGCTGCTACGAGGTCGTTTCCTGGCGCGCTCAGCAGGTTCAGTCCCTTTGTCTTTATTCTGTCGCCGTACATCAGCACGTCCTTAACGTATGACTTTCCGCACTTCTGAGTGCAGCCGAGTGCCTTGTCCTCGAGCGTAGGGATACCTCCTGCCTTGTTTCCTGGTGAAGGGTTCTCGCCTACAGGCTCGCCGTG
>JAZSNZ010000321.1:0-2960 GCA_045536645.1 Acutalibacteraceae bacterium | reverse complement strand
GTTCTTTTTAAGACAGCTTTCAAGGTGCATGTACTCAGGCACCTTGTCCCATTTTACAACAAAGCCTGCACCGTGAGCGCAGAATACGGAATCGGGAGGATTGTCCATGTCCGCTTCGGGCTGATAGCAGATATCGCAAATGACCTTTTCAGAATCGTGGCATTCGTCATAGCCGCCTGCCTCAAAGAATATCTTTCCACGACCGCCTGTATAGGCGGCGACTTCGGCCGCGTAGCCATTCATGAGAATAACAGGCGCACGACCTGTAATAACGGACATTCCGCCGCTTTCCTCAGGCTGATTCATAGTGCCCTTGCGAAGTCTTATATCGTTTATAGCTCTGCCCATCTGCTCAAAGGGAACTTCCAGACGGAAGGAGTAATAAGGCTCGAGCAGTACGGACTTTGCCTGCATAAGTCCCTGACGCACTGCGCGGTAGGTAGACTGACGGAAATCTCCGCCCTCGGTGTGTTTAAGGTGTGCTTTTCCTGACATAAGGGTTATCTTCATGTCGGTAATAGGCGAGCCTGTCAGCACACCCAAGTGCTCTTTTTCGTTTAAGTGCATGAGGATAAGCCTTTGCCAGTTGCGGTCGAGGAAATCCTCACTGCATTTTGTGTCAAATATGAGTCCCTTGCCTCTGGGCAGCGGCTCGAGCAGCAGGTGCACCTCCGCATAATGGCGCAGCGGCTCGTAATGTCCCACTCCTTCCACGGTGTTGGAAATAGTCTCCTTATAAAGCACTCTGCCTTCGTCGATAGTCACATCAACATCAAACTTATCGAGAATAAGGCTTTTGAGTATCTCGGTCTGCACTTCGCCCATAAGGCTTACGTGTATCTCCTGCAAATGTTCGCTCCATGTGATATGAAGCTGAGGGTCTTCCTCTTCAAGAAGCCTGAGCTTCGGCATCATCGTCTGAGGATCACAGCCTTCGGGAAGGACTATGCGGTAGTTCATAACAGGCTCGAGCACAGGCTTTTCGGAAGCGGCCTCGTAACCGAGCCCCATGCCGTTGTAGGTGTTTACCGGGCCTGTTACAGCGCATACCGAGCCTGCGCTGACTTCATCGACAGTAATATATTTTTCACCCGAATAAATGCGTATCTGGTTTATCTTTTCCTCCGAATCCCCCGTGCCGATTGTATCACGGACACGAAGCACACCGCCTGTGACCTTAAGATGGGTCAGGCGGTCGTTTTTGTCTCTGCTTATTTTAAATACCTTTGCACCGAATGTCTGGGGGTATTCCTGAGCAATGACAAACTTTTCGAGGACTGACAGAAATTCCTCAATACCTGTCAGTCGAAGTCCTGAGCCGAAAAAGCAGGGGAAGGCCTTTCGGGTGAGAATAAGACGGGCGGCGTCGGCATCATCTACCTCGCCGCAGTCGAGAAATTTATCAAGCACCGATTCACTGCACATGGCAAGGCTCTCATCGCGCACTGCCTTTTCGGCACTGAAATTTACGCATCTGCCCGAAAGCTCCTTCTGAAGCTCGCCCATCAGTTCGTCCTCGCTGTGGCGAGCGAAATCCATTTTGGTCACAAAAATGAAGGTGGGAATATTGTATATTCTCAAAAGCCGCCAGAGGGTACGGGTGTGGGATTGTACACCGTCAATACCGCTTATAACAAGCACAGCATAGTCGAGCACCTGCAGAACACGCTCAGTCTCGGTGGAAAAGTCCACGTGTCCGGGGGTGTCGAGCAGTGAAACCTCAAGCTCTCCTATGTTAAAAACAGCCTGACTTGCAAATATGGTAATGCCTCGCTCACGCTCAAGGCGGTGAGTGTCAAGGGCGGTGTCGCCGTTATCCACTCTGCCGAGGCTTCTTGATTTGCCTGTAGAGTACAGAAATGCTTCCGCAAGAGTGGTCTTGCCTGCGTCAACATGGGCAAGTATTCCAATTACAGTTTTTTTCATAAATACCTCCCCATAAGTTCGTACTGGCGGTTTATTCTGTCTCTTGCGCCCGAGACAAGGCTTTCGGGTGCAAGTATTTTAATAACAGGCCCGAAGGACAGCAGACGGATAAGTAACTCTGTTTCGTCTTCGTGTCTGTAGAAAACAGAACAGATATATTTATCGTCCTCTTCGCTGTGCCGTGTGTGCTTGTCGTAGCTTGCAAACTGCACCATGAACCTTTCAAGAGCATTTCGTTCATCGATAAGCTCTATGACCGCAGGCTCAGAGTCACTGCGTTTTTTCAGCGCTTTATCAATATCCGCGTCTCCACAGAAAATTTCGCCCGAACAGACTATACCCTCGATTCTTGACAGGTTTATTGTAGTGACAAGGGGGGCCTTGCCGCGGTGAAGTTTCAGGGCATGAAGACGAAATTTATCATCTTTCGGAGAATATTCCAGTCTGCATGGCACGTAGCTTCCGAAAACACGGCTGCCCTTGCCGCCCTTGAAAACGATACGCAGAATCTCTCTGCTGTGCACAGCCTTTAATATAGTGCGGAAATTATCGATATATGGTTTTTGGCAGAAGCAGTCTCCTTCGAAGCAGGTGTCTGCCGTTCTGATTTTTTCATTATCGTAAAGGGGTTCTGTGCCAAGAGCCATTCTGATTTCGTTTGCTTCGTTTTCGTCAAAAAACGCATTGCAGCGCTCGTCGGAAAGAACAGCAGAAAGCCACGCCCTCTGAAGAAGAGTCATAGGCATTTCAGGTAAGATTTTTATAATGGGAGAATACAATCCGTCACTGTTTTTAATCAGAAGAGGCCATTGACCCGATATAAGCTTCGGTACTATATACAGCGCGCTTTCCCCGAATGCATTTTCATTTACGATATCGGAAATTTCCCTTTCGGAAACAGGCGATTGTGCGGCACGGGACAACACAGAGGCAACAGCAGTGTAATATCGACTGTAAATTTCAGAAAAATATTCCATCTATTGCACCTCCCCGTACATCTGCTGCATAGCTTTGATGTCAGCCCAGAATCTGTC
>JAZSNZ010000306.1:0-3258 GCA_045536645.1 Acutalibacteraceae bacterium | reverse complement strand
GCCCTTCACTTCTACGCAGGCACTCACAAGGGCTGGCTTCGTGATCGTGCAGAAAGAGCAATGGACAGCGGCATCGCTCTGTTTGTTACCGAGTGGGGCTCTGTCAATGCAGACGGAAACGGCACTGCTGATAAGACCTCTGCCCTCGAATGGGTAAACTGGTGCAATGAGAACGGCATATCCATGTGCAACTGGGCTGTCAACGACAAAGACGAAGGCTCCAGTATATTCAATCACGATGATTCGCTTACCGAAACAGGCGAGTTTATCAAGTCCCTTATTACAGAACGCAACGCTCATTCCGAATGGCGCACAGGCGTTCCCTATAAATACAAAGAGCAAAACTGATCGATACAATGGAAAATTGAGGAAGCCGCCGAATGACTCGGCGGCTTCCTTTTTATCAAAATTTATTCAGCTTCTTCATTCATTGCCTTTTCCTGCATTTCCTGAATTGCAGGGTCATAGGAAAGCAGCGGCGATACGCCCTCCTTCTTCCTGATATTTCGATCTATATAGTTCTTTGTAAGCTTGTATACCAGCGGAGAAAGTGCCAGAACACCGATAAGGTTGGGGATCATCATAAGTCCGTTGAAAGTATCGGAGATATCCCATGCAAGGGAGGAAGTCATTACAGCACCGAATATGATGACTACTACGAATACTGCTTTGTAGATAAATGCAGACTTGGTGCCGAAGAGATACTCCCATGCCTTTGTACCGTAGTGAGACCAGCCGAGAACAGTGGTAAATGCAAACAGCAGAACAGCAACTGCGATAAACATGCTGCCGAAGTTTATTCCGCCGAATGTGAATACGCTGTCAAATGCCTTTGCTACAAGAGTTGCATCGCTTGCACCGTCAACGGTAGCACCTGTGTTAAGATCGATAACACCGGAAGTAAGAACTACGAGAGCGGTCATTGTGCAGACGATGATGGTATCTGCGAAAACCTCAAAGATGCCCCAGAGACCCTGATGTACCGGCTCTTTTACATTGGAGTTTGAGTGAACCATAACAGAAGAACCGAGGCCTGCTTCATTGGAGAAGATACCTCTCTTGAAGCCTTGAGTTACGATCTGTGCAATACCGAAGCCCATTGCGCCGCCGAATGCAGCCTTGGGATCAAACGCACACCTGAAAATTGCCGCAAATGCAGTGCCGACGGCATCATAGTTGATACCGATAATAACAAGTGCACCCACTACATAGAGGACGACCATAAACGGCACGATCTTTTCTGCAACATTTGCGATCCTCTTGATTCCGCCGAGGATAATGAGAGATGCCACAATAACAAGAGCTATACCGATAATAACGCTGTAAAGATTGGTGTTTACAATATTTACAGAACCATTGACTACGATATCAACAGAGGTATCAGACAAACCCTTGACAGGGAATGCGCTGACAAAGTTTGCAACGATCTTGTTTACCTGTCCCATATTTCCGATACCGAAAGACGCAAGCAGTGCGAAGATCGCAAAGAATACAGCAAGAAGCTTGCCGAGCCACTTGAGACCCTTTTTCTTTCCGAGGCCGTCCTGCAGGTAATACATTGCACCGCCGGACCATTCGCCGTCCTTGTTTTTCCTTCTGAAGTAGATACCGAGAACATTTTCGGAATAGTTGGTCATCATTCCAAAGAATGCTGCGACCCACATCCAGAATACTGCTCCCGGGCCGCCTGTTACGATAGCAGCCGCAACACCTGCGATGTTGCCGACGCCGATAGTGGCTGCCAGAGCGGTGCACAGCGCCTGGAACTGTGAAATAGCCGATCTGTCCTTGACATGACCCGAAACATCCTTCTTGAAAAGGCTGCCGAGAGTCTTTTTCATCCAGTGACCGAAACGGGTGACCTGGAAGAACTTTGTAACAATGGTCATTATAATGCCTGTTCCAAGCAATATCCAGATGCCTATCTTCGACCATACGAAGTCGTTTACAACAGTGTTGATCTCTTCCACACTGTTTGCTTCACAGCCGCTGAGCAGTGCGAAAGATAATACTGCTGTTAAAACTGCGAAAATTTTCGTCTTTTTCATTTTTTCAACCTTCTTTGCCAAAAATAAAAAGGGTATGTCAATAAAAAACGACAATACCCTTAATCTACATTAAATAACTTCTGTCCTTTTGCCTGAGAGTTTCGGGTTGCCCCTTGCACCTTCGGCCCCTGCCCTATGCAGATGTCTCCAGAGTATCATCAGTTACCGGTTTGTTTACCTGAGAGCGTTACTCCTTCGGTGGCTTTTCGCCGTTTCCCGATAACGTCATTTGCCTTGTATTTATTTTTCCTGTAAAAGTTTATCACATATTTTTTGTAATTTCAATATATTTTTACACTCTTGCAGTTTTTTATTATATGTATTATATTAAAAGCAAGAAAGGTGGTATTTAATATGAAAAAGTTTTTAATTGTTGTAGATATTCAGAAGGATTTTGTTGACGGCGCTCTGGGCACTCCTGATGCTGTGGCTATCATTGACAATGCTGTCAGCAAAATAGAGAATTTCGATGGAAAGATATTCGTCACCTTTGACACTCACTTTGAAAATTACATGGACAGTGCCGAGGGCAAGAAACTTCCTGTCCCCCACTGCATAAAAGGCACTGATGGCTGGAAGCTCAACGATAAAATTTCTGCCGCACTTATAAACAAGGGCTGCACCGCTGTTGAGAAACTGACCTTCGGCTCTGTAGAACTTCCGAAGCTTATAGCAGAAGAAGCAGGAGATGATGATTTCTCCGTTGAGCTTATAGGTCTCTGCACCGACATATGCGTTGTATCAAACGCTCTTATTCTCAAGGCCAATTTCCCCGAGAAGGAAATCACCGTTGATGCCTCCTGCTGTGCAGGCGTTACACCTGAGACGCA
Organism: Acutalibacteraceae bacterium; assembly: GCA_045536645.1. Taxonomy (GTDB): domain Bacteria; phylum Bacillota; class Clostridia; order Oscillospirales; family Acutalibacteraceae; genus JAISGQ01. Next base: position 380 of record JAZSNZ010000306.1, on the reverse strand, counting down.
CTCGGCCGCTCTTGCCACAATGAAGATGTGTCAGATAAATGTAATCGGTGAGTAAGTAGGGGCGACTATCAGTCGCCCGCGGACGGCAGATTGCCGCCCCTACATGGTTGATTGTAAGACTATTCGATAAACTTGAATCTGCAGAAGGGAACTATAATATGATACGACGCGCAACGATAGCAGATGCATCAAGAATAGCAGAAATATTGATTTTTACAAAGAGAATGAATTATAGAAAAATTTTTCAGAATGACAAGGTGTCATTTGGAGAAATGCAAGTATACCCATTGGCAAAAAATTATATTGATAATCCGGATGAATTGGATGGGATATGGGTTTATGATGATGAATTTGTTAAAGGAGTAATACATCATGACGGA
>JAZSNZ010000141.1:0-6477 GCA_045536645.1 Acutalibacteraceae bacterium | reverse complement strand
AGAGGTGAGAGCATTTATGTTGACGGCTTTATGATATACTCATATGAATATCTCAACAAAGCGAATACATCCGGAGAGGTTTCCAATCTGACAGAGGAGCTTCTTGAAAAAAATAAAAATTAAAATGCAGTAATATCTTGCATTTGAAAAAGATAAGTAGTACAATTTATTAAAAAGAATTAATAACGTTTTCAAATTTTGTGCTAATGTAATGATTTTCTCGGAGGTGAGATAATGTCTGGCGGGAACAGCAGTGAAGTGTTATCTTTCAGTGATACGAATGAGCTTGACCCAATGACAGGTTTTTTTACCCATGACGAGACCCTCAGAAGAATAGGCAGTTATTTGACAGGGCAGGGAGCAGATGGCGTCCATGCCCTTATTGTCGTTGATATAAATCAATTGTGCGGCATTAATAATACCTATGGTTCTGACGCCGGCGATGAGGTTATAAAATTCTCTGCAGGAATTATCAGTACATTTGCAAAAAAGGACGATATAGTTGGCAGAATAGGCGGAGATGAGTTTCTGCTTCTGGTGAAAAACTGCGAAAGCAAAGAAAAAATCGCGGAAAATATTGTATGTCTTTCAGAAAAGTTGAATGTGGAGATTTCGTATGGAAATGAAACTGTACGAATATCTTCTGCGATTGGAGTAAGCGTTTACAGTGTTGATGGGACCGATACAGGCAATCTGTACATCAAGGCAGAAGCAGCTCTTTATCATGCCAAGAAAAATGCAGGAAAGGGCTATGCTTTGTATGGCAAGGAAATAAGTCCGAAGCTTATCAGAGCGGAAGAGAAGGAAAGTCTTATTCAGCTTCGTACCTTGCTGGAGTATATGGACGGCGGTGTTATTCTTGCAGATGTTGATGAATCTGTAAACATCTACTATACAAGTCCAAGCTTTTATAAGATGTCTCGCAGAACCAAAGATGAAATAGGCGAAAACGGCGAGCGTCTCCTTTCTGTTGTTTATCCCGAGGACAAGCAGAAGCTTCTTGATGTTGCTCATAAAATTGCCAGAACAGGCGATACGCTTGACTACATCTACAGGGTGTACGAGACCAATGGCGAAATAGGCTGGAGACAAATAAGAGCTGCAAGACTGCCCGGGCTCAACAGCAGTGGAAAACGTTCAATAATCTGTGTTATTACTGACGTTTCTGAACTTAAGGAGTCTAACTTAAAGCTTGAAAAGGTTGTTGAAAACTCCCCTGCAGGAATAGGCATATTTGAAATAGGAGACAGATATGTCAGGCCTGCTTTCTATAATCCGATGCTCAGAAATTATACAGGTACTCGTGATGAAAAAGGTGAGCCTGTTTACAATAATATTATCGATTATGTTGATAAAGGGCAGCGTGAACAGATTCTGGATGAAATAATAACCTGTTCAAAGGAAAATCGCCCATGCGAAATAGAATTCAGAATTATTGATGTTAATGGCACTGAAAGATATCTCAGTGCGCGCGGCATTAATCTTTACGAAAGAAATAACAGAACATATTCTCTTGCTATATTTACGGATATAACAAAGGAGTGTCTGCTCAGGAAACAGATACACTTTGAGCAGGAAAGATACAGAACGGCCGTGGATCTGACCAAAGCTGTGCTTTGGGAAGTTGATCTGAAAAGCAGAACAACATATCATTATTCAGATCCTGAAGGAGCAACGGGCTCAAAAGCAACTGTATATAATAACTCCCCGGACAGTGTTATAGAGTCGGGAATCATTCACCCTGATTTTGTTGACGAATACAGGAGAATGTATGATGATCTGTATAACGGCAATGACTCCGGCGAGTATTTTTACAGACGCAGGGACAGAAACAATGAATTTGTCTGGATAAAAGCCAAATTCAGAATTCTAAAGGACGAAAATGGCGAGAAATATTATTCTGTTGGTGTTGCAGAGAAGGTTCTAAACATTGATTCGCAGATGAGGCGCTTTGAACAGGAGCAGTATTTCTGCGATCAGGTGTCAAACAGCGTTCTCGGCTCGATAAAGGTAAATCTGAGCAAAAACTCCATTGAGAGGCATTTCATTGCGTCCACAACAAAGAGAATAATCAATAATGTTCACAGGTATGATGATCTTCTGACTCGCTCAGTAAATCTTGTTTCAATAGAGGAAGACCGAGATAATCTTATCGGTAAGCTTTCAAGAGACAACCTGTTTGAGATTTTCAGAAACGGACAGGACTGGATTAATATTGAATTCAGAAGAAAAGACGGTGCGGACAAAATCCGGTGGACAAGTCTTGCAATGAGTCTGCTGAGACATCCGGTCAGCGGCGACTTGTACGGATTTGCCTATGTTCGAGATGTAGATAAGCGCAGAAGGTGGGAGCTCTCACTTCCGTCAAAGGTTGAGCGTGATGCCATAAGTATGATTTACAGGCGCTCCACTGCATTTGATATGGTAAATACAATGCTGTCATCGGTAAAGGACAAGAATTCCTATTGTGCTATGTGCATGATTGAGATAAATGGTCTTGATAATGTGCAGACAGAAAAGGGAGAATATATGGTTCACAATATTCTCCTTACCATGGGTCGAGTTCTCAGAATAATCGTTGACGGAGCAGCTATTGTAGGTCAGATTGATTCAAACAGAGTAATGATTTTCAGAGTGGGAATAGGCTCTGCGGAAGAACAGTTCCTCAGATCTGAATACTCAGCAGACAGGCTTGCCACCATGCTGAGAATTACGTTCCCGAACGAAAAAATAAATGTTTACAGCAGTGTCACAGTGGCGCACGCATCAAGTGTTAACCTGCACGAAATATACGAAAAGGCATATGTTTCATGCAATGAAGCGGTGGCAAAAAATTCAAAGGTCGTGCGTACAGAATTTGGCACAAACGATGAAAAAACAGAGGATTCTTCAGTGCTCGATGTCAACGAAAACAGGCATCGCGACAGGCAGACGGGGCTTATGACACGCCAGGATTACTATGATGCATTCAGAAAGCTGCGTCCGGAGACACTTTCTTCTCTTGGCGTGTTTGTGGCTGATATCAACGGTCTTAGGACGATAAATCATCGCTATGGTATGGAATACGGTGACAAGATAATAAAGCAGGTTGCAGACAATCTGCTTTCAGCGTTTGGCGAAGATGAAGTTTTCCGTGTTTCGGGCGATGAGTTCCTTGTTCTCTGCAAAGACTGCACACAGGACAGCTTTATCAGAATGTGTGAAGAGGTGGTTGCTCTAACAGGAACGTCCCATGAAAATATTATCAGCTATGGTCTGACGTGGGACAGCCATATTTCCGATATACAGGCACTTGTTGACCATGCAGATGAACTGATGAAGGTTTCAAAGCAGGAATACTACAGAAAGAACAGCACGGTACCCAACGGAAGTGATTTTAAGGCTTACCTATGGGTGATGGATGCAATAAAGGACGGACGCTTCTTTGTTTATCTGCAGCCCAAGGCAGAGCTTGCAACCGGTAAAATTACAGGCTGTGAGGCACTTGTTCGTTACTGTGATGCTGAAAGCGGAATAATCAGCCCGGCAAAATTCATCGCTGTCCTTGAACGTGAAAATGTAATCAAGCAGCTGGATTTCTATGTACTTGAAAAGGCACTGGATATAATTGACGGATGGATTAAGGCAGGCTATGAGCCCATGTCTTTGTCTGTCAACTTTTCAAGGAAAACACTTCTTGCTCCCGGTGCCCTTGATGATGTTCTTGAGGCGGTCAAGGGTCGTGAGCATCTGCTCAAATACCTGTGCATTGAGGTTACAGAAACCATCGGATCAATGGAACGTCCCATGATTACGCGTGTGTGCGGAATGTTCCAGATGGCAGGATTCAAGCTGGCTCTTGATGATTTTGGGAGCGAGTACTCAAATCTTTGTATCGTTTCCGCTCTTCGCTTTGATGAGATTAAGATTGACAAGAGCGTAATTGATGATATTGTCACCAATGAACTGGCACAGCTTACTGTTGAGAATACCAAGCGTATATGCGAACGTACCGGAGCCATACTTGTTGCAGAAGGTGTAGAGACTGAAGAGCAGATGGATATTCTCAGAAGTATCGGCTGTCATATGGCGCAGGGTTATCACATCAATAAACCTTTGCCGCTTGGCGAATTCTTTGAAAAGTACATAGAAAAGGAACCGCTGAGCTGATGCAGCGGTTCCTTTTCTATGCTATATTTTGATTCATTACTGTCATTTTATCAAATATATTGTTGATTTATTGTGCATAAAGAAGTACAATATAAATAATCATGTCAGAAATAATTTTATGTACTTGTCGGTTTTCAGGAGGTAAAAAATGGCTATTATTGCTCCGTCGATTTTATCGGCAGATTTTACAAAGCTCGGAGAAGAAATGACAGAACTACAGAACTGTGGAGTAGAGGTTGTCCATATTGATATAATGGACGGCTGCTTTGTGCCCAATCTTACATTTGGATATACAATGGTGCAGGCGCTGAAGGCATATAAAGGCAATATGAAGTTTGATGTTCATCTTATGATGGAGCATCCCGACAGCTATATAGATAATTTTATAGATGCCGGAGCAGATATGCTAACCATTCATCTTGAGTGCTCTGATGATGTTGGAGCCTGTCTTGACAGAATAAGAGAAAAAGGTGTAGTGGCCGGTATTTCAATAAAACCCAAAACATCACCGGATGAGCTTAGTCCTTATGTTGGAAAGTTTGAACAGTGTCTAATTATGACAGTAGAACCCGGTTTTGGCGGACAGAAGATAATTATTGATTGTCTTGATAAAATTCCTGCAGTCAGAGAGATGTGCAGTGGTATGGAAATTTGCATGGCAGTTGACGGCGGAGTAAATAAGGAAAATGCAGAATATGTAGCCCAATGTGGTGCTGATCTGATTGTTGCAGGAAATGCAGTGCTCGGAGAAAAGAACAGAAAAGAAGCATTTTCCGTTTTGTCTGAGCTTGTTTCAGCGGCAAATAAATAAAGGGGAGAAAAACAGTGAAACCGATAAGAGCAAACGGTGTGCTTTTAAAACAAAATAAGGAACCGGCTCTTACCAATAAGCTTCTTCGTATTCCTGTTCCGTCAGAACTGGTTGTTCCATTATTTAATTTTGATAAGGGCGCCATGCTGCCAATTCCCAGAGCAGGAGAAACAGTGGCAAAATATTCAATGCTTGCCCATTCGAAGAATGGAACAAGCTGGACTGTCACACCTCATTCCGGAAAACTTACACACATAGAGCGTTTTGCTCATCCGCTTATGGGCAAGGTGATGTGTGCACATATTCAGACCGGTTCAGTGACTCATGAGGTGCAGCTTGTGCCGCACAATCCGTCCGCAATGACACCCGAGGGAATACTCAGGTGCATTGCGCAGGCGTGTATAATAGATGAGGTGGATGGCACGCCGGTTCACCGTAAACTTTATAAAGCGATGAAAAACGGTACAATGCTTATTATAGCGGATTGTTTGGATGATTCGCCATACGTCAGCAGCTCGTTGAAAGTGCTCATGGAATATGGCGATGTATGTGCCGACGGAGTGTCCGTTATAATGAAGTTGCTGGGAGGTGCAAAGACAAAACTGGCTGTGTATAATCCCGGAGGCTTTGAAATGGAAGAACTGCTCGATAGAGTTGGATTTATTGACACAGTGGAAGTAAGAGGCGGATATCCTGCATGGTTTACCTTTGAACGTGAATATTGCCATGAGCCTTACGTAAGAATTGGAGTACAGGCTTTGCGTGCAATTTCTCTGGCAGTGAGAAACGGCACACCCCAGACGGAATTTGTAGTAACTGTGGCAGGAGACTGTGTGGCAGCTCCTGTGAATGCGATAGTAACAACAGGAATTACTGTTGCAGATGTATTCAGGGAAGTTGGTTTAAGCGCGGAGCCTGACACTGTGGTGATAGGAGATCCGATGACAGGCGTTACGGTAAATGATTTCGGGACACCTTTGTTTCCGGGAGTTCGATCGATTCTTGCCCTAAAAAAACAACCCGAAAAACCTGCAAATGCATGTATTGGATGCGGAAGATGCGTTGCAGTCTGCCCGAGAAGGCTGTTTCCTTCAGAGGCAGTCAAAATGGCAGAGCAGAAAAAGCTTTTGCTGGCAGCTGAGTATGGGGCAAGAAAATGCATAGGATGTGGTGCGTGCAGTGCGGTGTGTCCAAGTGGAATTGAAATTTCAGAGCTTATGAAAAAGCTTAGACGCCTTGCAGAGAAAGCAGGCGGAAAGGTGAGTGCGTATGGAGAATAAAATAAGCTACGCGCCTCATATCAGATCAACGGTTACAGTAGGCAGTATGATGCTTGAGCTTTTGCTCTGCACAAGCGTTCTTATTGTTCCGGCTCTTTTTGTATATGGATTCAGAGTGCTGATATTTGTTTTTATGAGTGTTGCAGGTGCAGTGTTGCCGGAGGTTGTATACTGTATTATCAGACATGAAAATCAGTCTGTTGCTGATTTTTCTGCACTTTACGCAGGAGTTTTGAT
>JAZSNZ010000307.1:0-7906 GCA_045536645.1 Acutalibacteraceae bacterium | reverse complement strand
CCGGATTCTTGTCGTAGGAGTACATGGTCAGCACGCTTCGCGCAAGGGTGTTCATCATATCAAAGCTGGGTGCTTTCATTATTATATCACGCACAAAGCTTGTGGGCAGGCTTCTGTACCCTGCAAGAACAGCACAGAATTCCTGAAGCTGCTCGTGAGTGGGCAGCTCTCCGAACATAAGAAGATATGCCGTTTCTTCAAAACCGAAGCGCTTATCCTCAAGGAATCCCTTTGTAAGATGGTTTATATCATATCCTCTGTAAAAAAGCTGACCGTCACAGGGCACTCTTACACCATCCACTTCCTTTGTGGACTGTATCTCCGATATCTCTGTAAGACCTGTCAGAACACCTCGGCCGTCAAGGTCTCTCAGTCCCCTCTTTACTTCATATTTGCCGTAAAGGGAGGTATCTATCGTGCTGCTCCTTACGCACTGCTCGGAGTAGCGTTCGATGGTGGGTGTCACCTTTGTAAATTCGGTACTGTTGTTCAGAATCATATATTCATCTCCTGTCATCGGAAAACATTATTCATATGTTATTTTCAATCATACTGCCTGTGGCCGTCCCTGTAATCATTAAACATTTATTTATTGATTATACGTTCTTTTCCCCTTTCAGTCAATTGCTCTTTGTGAATTTTTGTTAAATATTACGCCCTAAATTTGTGCATTTACAATGTAATACTGTTTTTTTGTTCCAATTTCAGGAGTTAATTTCATTCAAACGGGTTTCTTGTGCAAAGGTCTGATGTGTGGTAAAATGCTGGCAACGATAATTTACAGGTACATTATATGGAATTTATCAGAGACAATTGCTTTGGTAAAAACATCTTTCTGAGCACCTATCATCTGCCTGCTATGCGGACTTATGTGGTATATCCTCGAAGGAAAAGACCGATCTTTTAATATTTTTGAGGTTACAAATATAAAAATCTGACCGAAATATCAAAAGAGAAATGCAATCGCCGCATTTCTCTTTTTTGGTATAAATCTTTTTGTTTTACAGACACTATCAGTACAAATTTGTAAAACAAAGGAGATTTATATATATGAAGGCAACAGGAATTGTAAGACGCATTGACGACCTGGGCAGGGTGGTTATCCCTAAGGAAATCCGCCGTACAATGAGAATCAGAGAAGGCGATCCTCTGGAGATCTACACAGACAACGACGGCGAGGTTATTTTCAAGAAATACTCTCCCATAGGCGAGCTCTCCCCCCACTCCATGCAATACGCAGAAGTGCTCTGCAAAAGTTCGGGATATCCTGCAATAATCTGTGACAGAGACCATGTAGTAGCCGCGGCGGGAGTATCCAAAAAAGAGTATCTTGAGCGGCGTGTGACATCTGAGCTTGAGGCACTTATGGAAAACAGGGAAAGCTATATTGCCCGCGCCAACGAAACGAATATGTTTATTTCTATAGAGGGCATCGACAGACGCACTGTTGCAGCATTTCCCATAATTGCATCAGGCGATATATCGGGTGCAGTCATCCTGCTTGAAAATGACTCAGGCACTATCCCCGGCGAAACTGACATCAAAATGGCTCAGCTCGCCGCAGATTTTCTCGGCAGACAGATTGAGGAATAACCTCGAAACCATAACAACAAAACAAAGCCCGAACATATCGTTCGGGCTTATATTTTTTGCTCAGTCTATATAAAGTATTCTTCGGGAATACTTATTTCAACAACAGGCGCTCCTGCAGAAAGCTTCAGTCCAAACCTGCCTGCAGTCGTCACTACTGCAATTTTACTATCGGGCTTTACAATCACACAATAATCAAGAACATCATCCTTGAACAGTTCATCGCTGTATTCCTCAGAAGCAAGACATCCCATATTCAGAAGTCTTTCATAAAGCTCCTGCGCTATATAAGATGACACAGCATCTTTGTTTTTAAACAGCGAAGAAATGTCCAATACTTTACCGGTGGTTCCGTCATAATTGAACATGAAATTCTGTCTGACAGACAAATTCTCTCCTTTGCCGGTAAACCTTTGCTCCATACTGAGTGAAAAGCTGAGGTATTCCTCACTGCAGCAATGCACCTTGTAATTTCCAATCTCAGAAAAGCTGTACTCAGTTATATCTGTTCCTGAGATAATTTCAGCTGCACTTGTCTTGCGCAGGTATATGCGTCCCTTTGAAAGGAATTCATCGATTGTACTGTTTATTTCGTCCTGCGCTTCTTCCTCTCTCATATTCTTGAACTTAGGCGTGGAATAATTGGCATGCAGATCGGTCTCTGAAATCAAAGTAAACTTCTCTGTAAAAGACAGCTCAGGCATCCGGGACTCCTCTTCTTTTTTTGAACAGCCTGCAAACAGCATGAGCAATGCTGCCAGAATTACCACTGTATATCTCAAACGCATCCGTACACCTCCATACAAAATTATTATACTAAAATATTTATATATCGTCAATCAGAATATTAATAATTATTTAACGCAAAAGGATGATCTGTATGCTTATTTTCAGATGTTTGATTCTATTAATTTCTCTTATTCTTATTATATATGCAATCCGCATAATAATTACCTGCGAGGCTTCTGTGGATACAGGAAAAGATCGGCCTGATAAGAATCTCAGGCCTAAGTAAACCAAACCATTTTGTCATAATTTGTCGAATATGGTTGATTTGCACATATGTTCCATGTATAATGTACGCAATAAGGGGAAACGAAACAAAAGGAGAATGTTTTATGCCTACAGAAAAGACGCCGAACGATTTTATTCATAATCGATTGAAGTACTACAGAAAAGAGTCCGGACTGACTCAGCTTCAGGTGGCTAATGCACTCGGAATTGACCGTTCTACCTACACATATTACGAAACAGGCCGTTCCCACCCCAAATATCATCATCTGAATCTGCTCAGCAAACTGTTAAACGTTCCCATCAGTGATTTTCTTGATGATGAGGCCCCTGTTTGTTCTGTTGCAGATAAAACTGACTCCCATGAAACGCAATCACATGAAAATGATGACTCTCAGTCTCAGATGACACTTCGCTCACTCACTAGGGATGAGCAGAACCTTATACTCAAGTTCAGACTTTACTCCGCAAAACAGAAAGAAGAGCTTCTTGTTTCACTGGGTGTAAAGGAAAACAGGCAGGATAATTGATCAGATGATGATAAACCACCGGTCAGACCGGTGGTTTTGATTTTATTAACATTCTATTAACTTCGTCAAAATCACTTGATTTTCCTTTAATTTTTCTTCATAATTTTTAATATCGAATATTAGCAGGATGTGATTATATGTCTGAAAAAATCGAAAAGAAAACACGTGCAGAACGCAAGGCTGAAAAAAAGCTTAAAAAGCAGCAGGCAAAGGCAGCCAAAAAGCATGCACGCAAGAGAATTCCCGATAAAAAGTTCTTTAATTACAAGAAAAAGCGCGGAGACCGCAATGACGGCTGGCGTGTACATAGCAGTGATCCTGTTTTCTATCTCATCCCTCACATCATGAACACCCGTCTCGATTCCATGGTATTCTTCGAGGAGCGCGTCGATATCGAGGCCCTCGATAAATTCGTCCGCCAGGTACGCCGAAGCGGTGATATGCCTCAGCTTGCAAGAGTCATTGTTTTCATGGCGGCCTTCGTTCGTTCATTCTCCCAGTACCCCAAGCTGAACCGTTTTGTAAGCGGCGGCAGAATCTATGCACGAAATTCCCTTGAAATATCCATGACTATAAAGCGCGAAATGACTATTGAATCTCCTGAGGAAACCATCAAGGTGACCTTTGATCCTGATTTCACCCTTCAGCAGGTATACGACGCTGTTATGAATGAAATAAATAAAGTCAAGGGTGCAAAGGATGAAACCGGCACCACAAACGACACGGGCGCAGTTGTCGGTATCGTTTCCGCTCTGCCCAACTGGCTTATCCGCGGTGTCGTAAATCACCTCCGCAGAAAGGACAGCAAGAAGGGCGTATATAAGCTCATCAAGGACGTCAGTCCCTTCCACACTTCTGTATTTATTACCGACATCGGCTCTGTGGGCATTGGCTCTGTTTATCATCATCTCTATGAATTCGGAACCTGCTCGATTTTTGCAGGCGTCGGCAAGAAAGAGAAGATGTTCGTGCGTGAGGACGACGGAGAAATTCGCGACCACCAGAGCATCAACCTTCGTTTTACTGTTGATGAAAGAATTGGCGACGGATATTACTACGGCAAGGCCATTCGCTACATAACTCACCTGCTCAAGCACCCCGAAGAGCTCCTCACCCCTCCCGAGACTGTTGTTGAGGACCCCCTTTACTGATTGTTTTATACATCATTTATCATCAGATATCCTCCTTGCGGTACTGTAAGGAGGATATTTTTTTATCAATGCAAAAGCCCCCTGAGCCATAGGACTCAGGGGGCAGCTGTTCTGCCTGTGATATATTTTTATTTACTTATTTTTCCGCAGGCTGGAGCAGGCCGTAGCCGCCGTCCTTACGTGCGTAGACAACGTTTATCTCGTCCGTCTCATTATTGCGGAACATGAAGAACTGATGTCCGATAAGATTCATCTGAAGAATAGCTTCCTCAACGTCCATGGGCTTTACGGGGATATTCTTGGTCTTGACAAGCTCATACTCTTCCTCTTCGTCATCACCAAGCTCCTCCGGTATCTCATACATAGGCTCGAAGTTGAGGTTCTGACCGCTCTTGTTGCGCTTTTCAAGCTTGGTCTTGTTCTTTCTTATCTGACCGCTGAGCTTTTCAACAGCAACATCAAGTGCTTCGTCAATATCAAGTGAGGTATGTTCTACTCTATAAATAAAGCTGCTGCTTCTGATTGTAATTTCAACTTTGTAACTGTTGCGCTCATGTGTGACAGTTACATTTGCATCAGCATCTTCGCCGAAATACCTTTCATACTTAGATAACTTTTTTTCTACTCTTTCCTTGTAGGAATCTCTTAAATTGACCTTCCTGCCGAATATCGTTGTTTTCATAACTGTCTCTCCTTTCGGATTGTGCTTGTAATAAGCTTGACTGCTTATTACACTTACATTATAACATCATGTACAATTTTTTCAATAGTTAAATTGTAAATTTTATATTTCTTGTTTAAATAATGCAAAAAAACAGGCGGAGTATGTGTACTCCGCCTAATATTATTTTCTGCGGGATGAATTACGAGTGGGCTGGGCAAAACGCTTCAAGTCGCTCATTTTTTCATCGCTCGTCTGCATAAACTTTGAAAGCATATCATCAAAGCTTACAGGTTCATTGTTTGCAGCACGGGAACCCTTGCTGTGATCATTTCTGTAGCCGTTGTTGTGATACGGTCTCTGGCCATGATCCCCCCTGCCGCCTGCAGGCTGCTCAACCGCCTTCTTTATGGAAAGGCTGACCTTTCCGTCTTCGCTGATGGTGAGAACCTTTACCTTCACCTCTTGCCCGACAGACAGATGGTCTGAAATCTCCTTGACATAAGCAGCAGCAACCTCAGATATGTGCACCATACCTGTTTTGCCGCCTTCCAGCTCAACAAAAGCACCGAATTTTGTTATACCTGTAACTTTACCGGATAAAATTGAACCTACCTCGAACTGCATACAAAAAAATGTGCCCCCTCAAAAAAATTCATTCATCAGTTACCTGCTGAATTTATAAACACTCGTTCGCCCGGGTAAACCATATCGAGCTTTTCTCTTGCAACACGTTCGATGTACTCATCGTCACTTTCCTCAAGCAGAGCTTTAAGCTCGGCATTCTGGAGCACCTGCTCATTGTATCTTTCAACAAGCTCGTCATACTCCTTCTGCTTATCACCGATTGAAACATAGGACTGAAGAACCGCAATACACATTACAAGGAATACGATAGCTGCGGCAACAATACCGAAATTGATCTTATTCAGCTTTACTGACCTGAGCTTCTTCTTAAAAGCTGACAGCATCCTATTCCTCACGTCCTTTCTATCCCAATTTAAGATAAAATTATTCTATAACAAAATAACTTGAATTTCAACACTTTTTATTTATTTTTGTGTTTTTTGTCATATGCGTTAATATTTTGGTAATTTTTTGACTAATTAACATAAAAATCTTGTCAGCAACCTTCCCTGCCGGGGCTATAACGCGCTTATAGCACAGCGAAAACAGGCGTTTTGCGGCAGTCAGTGAAATGTTTACCATAAACATCACAACCCGACCTGCAGATAAAAAATAAAGAAACCAGGCAAGCAAAACAGTCACAATGAATGAGATTCGTACAAATCCTGCATTAAGAGAGATGCTCTGATAAAAAACAGCTATTGCGCTTGTTATCCAGAAAAACAGATCCTGAAAAATTATTATTATTTTTCCGCACCTGAATACCTTTCTTATCACACGAAAGAAATCGTAGTACAGGCCCATCACAAAGCCTGATACAAAGGCAGTCAGAACAACCGAAAGCTGTTCTGCGGCGGATACTGCAATTTCGGCATTCATGAGAAAATCTTCCTGAAAAAGCCCTTGCTCTCAGGCTTTCTGTCAGAATACAGAAGTTCATTGATTTTTCCGGTAATAATCATATCTCCCGTATCCCTGTTAAGGCTTTCTATATTGAGCATTTCTCCCCTTACCGTCAGTTCGCCGAGACCTGTTACAAGTTCAAGCTCCATTTCATCAAAGCTTATTACATCCTCCACTCCCGACAGCATCAGCCGTTCCCTGTTTTCGATTATCAGATTATGAGAGAATGCTTTTCGTACTGCTTCATTATTCATTATCAACACCTCCACAACACTGTCTATCAATTTATATGCTGCGGTGAATGTCGATATTCTCACTTCGTCTTATTCGACTGCAATATACATGGAACTTGCGTTTTCCTTGGTTGCATATTCGTTTACGGAAAGCACCTTTACTTTTATTGCATGAGCACCGAGAGTAAGCTCTATGATATCATCAATCTTTACATCGTAGGACGCTCTTGCAACCTTGCCGTTTACAACCACACGCCCTGCATCACAGGCCTCATTTGCCAGTGTCCTGCGCTTGATTATTCTCGATACCTTAAGATATTTGTCCAGTCTCATTTTTATACCTCATTTCAAGAATAAGAGCCGGCTTGAAGCCGGCTCAGATATTTCGAAAAAACTTATTTGGATACAGCGTCCTTGAACTGTCTGCCAGCCTTGAAAACAGGAAGCTTGGAAGCAGGGATAACGATGTTCTCCTTGGTTCTGGGGTTTCTGCCTGTTCTCTCCTTGCGCTCACGTACTTCGAAGGAGCCGAAGTTAACGAGCTGTACCTTGTCACCTGCTGCAACAGCAGCCATGATAGCATCGATAGTAGCGCTGACAGCCTTGTCAGCATCCTTCTTGGAAATACCAGCTTTTTCTGCAACAGCAGCAATAAGTTCTGTCTTGTTCATTAATTATACCTCCAGTAAATTTATAATCCAACAGATCTCTACGGTCTGTTTGAATCCTTTTCCTTTGCTCTGTTCCACAGAGCGTCAAGCTCCTCAGGTGATGCCTGTGCCATATCCAATCCGCTGCTTACCGCCATTTTCTCACATTCAGAGAAACGGGCAATGAATTTTTCAACTGCACCTGCCAGTGAGCTTTCGGGGTCGACCCCTGCAAACCTCGATACATTAACCACCGCAAAGAGAAGGTCGCCGATTTCCTCTTCAATATGAGCACTGCTGCCTGCGTCAATCGCCTGCCGAAGTTCCTCAATCTCCTCCTGTGCTTTGCCGAAGGCCGACTGCACACAGTCGAAGTCATATCCGGCCTTTGATGCTCTCTTCTGGACCTTCTTTGCCCTCATGAGCGCAGGGAAGGCTTTGGGCACGCTTAAAAGTGTATCGGTGTAGGTGGTCTGATTCTTGGTCTCCATTTTGATAAGTCGGAGGCCAAGCGGTCTTAGGAAGACAAACCAAATGATCAACTCCTTGG
>JAZSNZ010000170.1:0-2499 GCA_045536645.1 Acutalibacteraceae bacterium | reverse complement strand
AGAAACGTCGCAAAGGCTGCAATGGCCTATATGCGCAGCGAGGGTATTGCTGATGAAATGGTCATCGGACCCGAATTTGAATTCCATCTTCTTGACAGCGTAAGCTATGAGACCAGCCCCAACTGCGTTGCATACAGCGTTGACACTCAGCAGGCAGTATGGAACACTAAGTATGAGAGCAATGGCTACCAGGTACCCCTCAAGGGCGGTTACCATATCGCTGCTCCTCAGGATATTACTTATTCTCTCCGCTCCAAGATGTGCATGACCCTCAATGACTGGGGTGTTGATGTAAAGTACCATCACCATGAGGTAGGCGGCCCCGGTCAGCTTGAAATCGAGGTCGAGCTTGGCGATATGGTCGATATGGCTGACAAGACCATGATAATCAAGTACGTTATAAAGAACGAGGCTGTTGCAGCAGGCAAGACCGCAACCTTCATGCCCAAGCCCATCGCAGGCGAGGCAGGCAACGGCATGCACGTACATATGCTCCTTAAGAAGGACGGCAACCCGATTTTCTACGATGAGAACGGTTATTCCGGACTTTCTCAGGAGGCACACTGGTTCATCGGCGGACTTCTCAAGCACTGTCCATCCATCTGTGCATTCACAAATCCCTCCACCAATTCATTCAAGCGCCTTGTCCCCGGTTTTGAGGCACCTGTTACCATCGGTTATGCAACCTCCAACCGCAGTGCTGTCATCAGAATCCCTGCTTATGCAAAGGCACCCAAGGATAAGCGCTTCGAGCTTCGCAACCCCGACGCAACCTGCAATCCCTACTACGCATACGCCGCAATTCTCATGGCAGGTCTTGACGGTATCAAGAACAAGATCGATCCCGAGGCAAACGGCTGGGGTCCCTTTGATTTCAACCTTTACAAGCTCTCTCCCGAGGAGCAGAAGAAGATCCAGGGTCTTCCCAAGACTCTTGACGAGGCTCTCGATGCTCTCGAGGCAGACCACGACTACCTTACCGCAGGCGGAGTATTCCCCGAGAAGCTTCTTGAAATCTGGGTCGCAAAGAGAAGAAAAGAGGCTGCAAAGGTCAATCAGATTCCTCATCCTGCAGAGTTTGGACTTTACTACGACCTTTAATAATCTATCGATACACCCTCCTTTTGGGGGGTGTATTTTTATTGAATATTTCAATAGTTGCATAACGAAGAAAAATGTGATAAAATATTAATCCGTAATCACAAAAAACTCAACGAAAGGAAGATTTCGTTGCCTATCAAGCGAATAATAGCATTGTTGATGACCGCAATAATTGTAACCCTGTCGGGAGCGTCGGTCATGGCGACAGAGGGCGGAGAAACACCGGATACCACCACGACCACTACAAAAGCTACAACAACCACTACGACGACTACAACTACAAAAGCAACCACTACGACTACTACCACATCAGCATCGACCACAACAACCACTACAAAGGGCAGTACATCGACAACAAAGAGTACTTCCAAGACCACTAAGAAAAGCACAAAAAAGACTTCCTCTACCACAAAGGCATCAAGCACCACAGGCTCTACCACAACTACAACGGCAAAGGTAGTACAGGGTCAGGTGGCAGGAGGTTCTGTAACTTTCAAAAGATCAAACAGCAAGCGAGTGCCGGTGGGAAAGTCCACAACCCTTTATCTGACTGTATCGGATGTCAGCGGAAGCTATGCCACAATATTTACCGTTAACGATACCAGTGTTGTATCGCTGGAAAAGATAAACAATCAGAGCGTAAGGGTAACGGGCATAAAGGAAGGTACTGTAACTGTAACAGCGACTATCAACGGACGAACTGCACAGTATGTGCTGACAGTCGGTGATGCACCTGTAACGCAGGCTACTTCGGCGAGACCTGCAAATCCCGGTGAAGAACCCGATGAGGAGCCTGTTGAGTCGATAGTTACAGACGAAATTGAGCTGGATCTTTTCTCTACCCCCGAAAACGATCAGCTTGCCGAATACATCGAAGAATCCCAGCAGACCAGTGCAGGAGATATTCTGCTTGGCATAATCGGTTTTGCAGCTATTTTCGGCGGCTTTGGCGTGGTTCTTTCCGTAATATTCAGAAACCGATCACCTAAGCTCAATCTTTATCCCGGCTCACGCCGTAGATTCAATTCAACAGGTTCATCTGGCGGCAGACGCAGAAAGAGACTGCTTCCCGACCATTATTACAGAAGTAACGATAAATTCTGAGGTGATATATTTTGGCAACGCCTCCCGAACTGCTGCGTAATTTTTGTATCGTAGCACATATAGACCACGGCAAGAGCACACTTGCCGACCGAATTCTCGAGAAAACCAGCTCCGTTTCCGCACGTGAGATGGAGAATCAGATACTCGACAGTATGGACCTCGAGCGTGAGCGCGGCATAACCATAAAGGCACGTGCCGTAGCACTCAACTATACTGCAAAGGACGGCAAGACGTATACATTCAATCTTATCGATACCCCGGGTCACGTTGACTTCAACTACGAAGTCAGCCGTT
>JAZSNZ010000286.1:0-6822 GCA_045536645.1 Acutalibacteraceae bacterium | reverse complement strand
CCTCATGATAGTCCCCACATTGCCGCTGTTTGAGGGATTATCAAGCAATACATGGAGAGATGTATCCTCAAGGGGAGCATCATATTTTTCGAAAACGCCTATTACATACACATTTTCCTTTGGCGAAAGACGTGATACCAGCTTGTCGGAAACGGTGATGCTCACTTCCAGTCCCTTGCATATGGAACAAAGCTTTTCGTAGCTTTCGTTCTCGGTAAATGAAGAGTGCACATAAACAAGTCTTGCCATTTCGGGCTTTGAACGCAGGAGATAGAACACAAGCGTTGCGCCGAATGCATAGGAGTGTTCAAAATGCTTTTTATATGACTTAATAAATAAGCTTGTATCCATCAGATCATTCCTTATACTTACCGCAGGTGAAATCCGCGGTGCCGTCAAAGGGCGAGAAGTAGATACCCGTGACACCGGGGAGGGTAGCATAGTAGCGAGTTTCGTAATACATGGGATAGAACACTGCGTTTTCATTGAGATAACGCTCCGCTGCAACAAGGGGAGTGAGCATTGCTTCCGTGGTAGTGGAGGCAGAGGCCTGCTCAAGAAGCAGGTCATAAGCGGTGTCCTTGAGCTTTGCAGGGTTATAGTAGGTGGTGGAATTAAAAAGATTGAGACAGTTGAGCGGACCGTCCTTTGAGGGCTCAAGAGCATACAGGGCTATCTGATAGTCTCCGATATCAACGCGGTTTTCAAGAGTCTCAAGATCGAGGGGCTCGAGGTTAAAATAGATCTTCAGTATGCTCTGCCAGATGGAAAGAAGCTCCTGCATCATAACAACGGTCTTTTCGTCGTCGGGGCAGATGATAGTAATCGAAGGCAAGGATTTTCTGCCCAGTTGATTAAGTCCAATAGTCATAAGATCGGGTGCGTACTCCTTATTGGAGGAGAGCTTGAAGCCCGAGCCTGCTATTTCCCTGTAAAGCTGACCGTTGATAGTGGTGGCAGGGGGGATGATATCGTAAGCAACGGTCACATTGTCGGGCACCATAAGCTCATAGTCTGCAACGTCAACACAGGAAATTATTGAGCGGCGCACGGTCGCATTGGTAAGTCCCGTTTTTGTAGTGTTGAAAACAAGACCCCAGGTCTTATCTGTATAGGTTGTTATCTTGAGATCTGTGTCCCCGAGCTTTGAGACATTTTTGGATTCAATTGCAGCGGCCTCAACAGTCTCCTCGGTAATAAGCTCCAGATAGTCAATGGAGGATTTTCTTATACCAAGGTACAGAATACGGGGTGAGACCTCGTTTTCGCCGCTGTAGAATTCGTTTCTGATAAGACGGACGTAGTTGCCGTGAGACCAGCTTCTTTCATTGAATGTAAAAGGACCGTTTGAAATAAGATAAACGTCATCAAGGGCGTAATGTCCGTTTGTGCCTGCAAAGAAATTCTGATTGCAGGGCATATACTGGGGGAGTGTGGTCTGCAAAGGGAACTGAGCATAGGAATATTCAAGAGTAACCTTGAGGGTGTATGCATCTATAAGAGTAACACCAAGACTCTCAGGCTCCAGAATGCCTTCGTTTATTGCACGGGCGTTCTTTATGCAGAACAGAGAAGATGCGGTTGTGGAATGAGTCGCAGGGTCAACGCATCTCTGCCATGCAAACTGGAAGTCATATGCGGTAACAGGAGTGCCGTCAGACCACATTGCGTCTTTTCTGAGCTTGAAAATATATTCGGTGTTGTCTGCGTTTGCGCTGTAATCAATGGCAACGCCGTTTATAAGCTCTCCGTCAGGGCCGATTCTCATAAGTCCCTCAAAGGTGTTCTTGATGACAAGCAGGGAATTATTGTCAGTTGCGACCTGCGGGTCGAGATTTCTCGGTTCGGCAGTCAGAGAATAGCTGAATGCGTAATTGCTTCCGTCGTCCTTATTGCAGCCTGCGAGAACGGCGAAAAGAGAAGAGCATATCAATATACATAAAACGACTGAAATAATACGTCGCAAAGTTTTCAAAGCAACCACTCCGTCAAAAGAAGTCAATACATATATAATTTTAACTCTCCTTTTGTAAATAGACAAGAGAAAAAGATAAAATTTGCAAAAAATTAAAACAGGCACTGTGAAGTGCCTGTTTTAATAAAAATATCATCAGACAAATACGAAGATATATCTGATAGCCGCAAAGCCGAGAAGAACTATCTCAGCGGCGGTAATATCCTTGAATCTGAAGCAGATGATTTTTACAACAAGATGCATGAGCAATCCGAGGGACAGAGCCTCGACGATGCCGACAAATGGCATGAGAGCGAGGGTGATAAGAGCAGGAGTTGCCTCTGTTACGTCTTTCATGTTTATGTTCTTGATAACTCGAAGCATATACATACCGATGAAGATGAGCAGAGCGGCAGCAACTGCGGGACGGAAGAGCTCAACAACGGGAGCTACAAATATAGCAGCGAGGAAGAAAATTGCAGTGATAACGGAAGACAGACCGCTGCGACCGCCGACGGAGATGCCGGAGGTGGATTCTGTGCAGGCAGAAACGGGAGAGGTTCCTATAAAGGAAGCGACCATAGTGGAGATGGAATCAGCGAGAAGAGCTCTGCGGGTCGTGTTGACTTCCTTTTTGGGAGCATCGGAAGCAGAAGCATCATTATCGGAAGTTCTGTTTTCCTCTTCGTCAAGAACCTCCATGTGCTGACGCAGTCCCAGAGTGATACCTGCACTCTGGAAAACCTGAACAAAGGTAAAGGAGATAGTTACCATGGCAACAGTAAAGAGATTAGTGAGGAAATCCACACCGCTAAACAGGGACATGATACCCTCGGTAAAGCCCTTTGCAAAGGAGTTGCCGAGCCACGCGCCGAAATCGGTGCCCACAGAAGCAATATCAAAGGTAAAGCCGTCCCACTCAACAAGACCGAGGGGGATACCTGCACCGTAGTAAAGACCGCCGGTAAGGATAAGCCCGAGGACGAGAGCAGCAGGCATTCTCATTCGCTTCATAAGGGTGATGAGAGCAACGCCGACGAGAGCGACACCGGCAGAGAAGAGCACGGTATATTCGCCGTCATTGAATAGACCTTTGATGTCGATAAAGGAAATGGTAGTTCCGGAGGAAGTAATGATGCCTGCCTGCTGAAGACCGAGCATAACCACATACAGACCGAGACCTGCGCAGATGGCAACACGCATGTTCTTCGGTATAGCACTTTCAATTGCTCTGCGAAGACCGAGCAGAGTTGCAATAAGGAAGATGAGAGCTGCAAAGAAGGTAATAGCGAGAGCCTCGGGATAGGAATAGCCCATTTTGCCGAGCAGTGTGCAGGCAAAGAAGGCATTCAGTCCCATACCGGGAGCAGAAGCGATGGGGAGATTTGCCAGAAGACCCATAAGAATGGTACCGCAGAAAGCTGCCAGACAGGTGGCTATGTAGAGTGAAGCATTAAGTGCTGCATCGCCGGGTGCGATTGCATCTGTGAGCATTGCAGGTGTTGCGATAAGAACATATGCCATGGTTATGAATGTCGTAATGCCTGCAAAAATTTCAGAACGGATACGAATGTTGTTTTCCTTGAGCTTAAACAATATAATTGCCTCCCTTTTGTAAAATATGGAGAATACACAATTTCATTATATTAGCGTCATAAAGTCGAATCAAGGGGAAAAACAAATATTTTACAAAATAAAAGAAGGCACACAGCTTTGCTGTGTGCCTTAAAACTACCCGACCATAGAACTGCGGATGTTCTTTATTATAGCCTTTTCTCTCCGTGAGACCTGTACCTGCGTCATGCCGAGCTCAGCAGCGGTATCGGTCTGTGTTTTCCCTTTGTAGTACCGCAGATAGATAAGCTTTTTGTCTCTGCCGTCGAGATCTGATAAAAGCTGTCTGACTGACAGCAGATCGATAAGGGAGTTGTCAAATCCATCATCTCTTATGTCAAGACTTTCACCGTCATCCGATTCTGCATAGGAGGTCAGCGATACAGGAGCACGAATGGCGTTGACTGCTTCTGTTGCTGTTTCCGCATCCACACCCAACAGTGCGGCAAGCTCAGATATCCTCGGCTCTCTGCCGTGCCGGGCCTCAAATTCGCCTGCAGTACGGGAGGCTTTTATCCCCAGCTCCTTCAGTGAACGTGATACCTTGACCGCACCGCCGTCACGAAACAGCCGCTTTATCTCGCCTAAAATAACAGGCACCGCATAGGTGGAAAACCTGACCTGACGGGCAGCATCAAAGGCGTTTGCCGCCTTGATAAGTCCGAGGCACCCTGCCTGGTAGAGGTCGTCGTATTCGATGCCCCTGCCCGTATACCGCCGTGCACAGGCATGAACCAATCCTAAGTTTTCCGTTACGAGAGCATCAGTTTTACTTTTCATCTGCCTGCCGTCCCGAAATCATCTTTTCCATTGTGACAGTTGTGCCTCTGCCTTCCTTTGAGCGCACTCTCAGCTTGTCCATAAAGCTTTCCATAACAGCAAAGCCGAGGCCTGCCCTGTCCTCTCCGCCTGTGGTAAAAAGAGGCTCCATTGCCTGATTTACATCAGGGATTCCGCAGCCTGTATCACGAATCTTCACCGTCAGCCGACCGTCCTCAAAAATTTTGGCATGTATGTAGATAAGGCCGATAGTGTCCTTGTAGCCGTGCACTATGCAGTTTGTCACCGCCTCGGAAACTGCGGTTTTTATATCGGTGATATCGTCGATTGTAGGGTCGAGCTGAGAGGCGAAGGAGGCAACAGTGACACGCACGAAGCTCTCATTGGCGGAGGTGCTGGGAACGACCAGCCTCATTTCGTTAATTGGCTTTTTCAAGTTTTTCACCTCCTATGCTTATTCCGAGTCTCGAAAGACCTGCAAGGGACAGCATTCTGCCAATGGAGCCTCCGCCGTGACGGACACTGAGAACACCACCGTTTTCCCGCGCTATTCTGTAACGCCCTATGACAAGCCCTATACCCGAGCTGTCCATAAAGGTTACCGAAGAAAAGTCTAACACAACCTCATGTGGCTTTTTCAGTACAATAGATTTATCGATATACTCACGTATCTCTGCTGCATTGTGGTGGTCTATTTCGCCGCAAAGCCTGACAGTGATGCGCGAATCCTCTTTGGTTATCTCAGGTTTCATGACCTCACCTCATAAAAAAGCATCTGCGGTGATAATACACCACAGATGCCGTATAATTTCGGGAAGTATGTCGCAAGGAGAATAAATTTTCCCATTTTAATTGCAGGAGCGACTATCAGTCGCCCGTTATCAGATGCTTTCTTGCCTCTTCGGCAAGATACAGAGAGCCGAAGACAACAAGCGGCAGACCGCTGTTTCTGGCTTTTTCCACAGCCTCCTGAACATTGCCGCAGCTTTCCGCTTCGGTAAAGGGAGCGATGCACTCGGAAAGCTTTTCGGCAGTCAGCGCCCTCGGATTATCGGGGGTGACGGTATAGATTTTCTTGAATAAAGGTGCGAGGAGACGTACAGCGGTTTTATAGTTCTTGTCAGCGAGCATGCCCATGACGCCCACCATCGGCACATCGTCAAGGAGCATATCGAGAGTGTCGCGCAGTGCCTTTGCGCCGTCGGCATTGTGTGCACCGTCAAGAATTACAGGGGGCTCTTCCGATATAATTTCAAATCTTGCAGGGTGAACACACTCAAATTCCATGTCGCCCGAGGAATCCTCAGGAAACAGGAAATCAATGGCAGCCACAGCAGTGACAGCATTCTCCGCCTGATGAGCACCGATAAGAGAGGTTCGGCAGGTTCTGCTGCCGAATTTAAATTCTGTTCCGTGCAGAGACAGAGAAAATTCGGTTACCTGAGTGCGGGACATAATAAACTCACTGCCGCATTCAGTGGCTTTCTCAAAAAGCACCTCAATAACGCCATCCTCCTGAAAAGGAGAAATCACCACAGGACAGCCCGACTTTATGATGCCTGCCTTCTGAGCGGCGATTTTTTCGAGGGTATCGCCGAGAATATTTGTGTGGTCAAGAGATATGCTCGTAATAACGCTGAGCGCAGGAGCCTTTATAATGTTCGTTGCGTCCTCAAGTCCGCCGAGACCCACTTCGATAATGGCGTAATCGACGTTATGCCGATAAAAAAACAGAAACGCCGCCGCAGTCATTATCTCATATTCGGTGGGAGCGCTGCCCTCTGAGTCCATAATATCGGCATGGGGCTTTATCTCCGATATCAGCGCTGCAAACTGCTCGTCTGTAATATTGCAGTTATCAAGGCGTATCTGCTCATTGAAATGGGAAACATAGGGGGAGGTGTACGCTCCGACCCGAAGCCCTTTTTTCACAATGTACGACGACAGCATGGCACATACCGAGCCCTTGCCGTTTGTGCCTGCAACATGTATTATCTTTATCTTATCCTGAGGCTCGCCGAGCCTTTCTGCAAGCTCAGCCATTCTCTCAAGACCCGGGCGTATTCCGAGGGCTTTTCTCGATGCAATATATTCCCGTGCTTCTCTGTAATTCATAATATCAGCTTCTTTTTGAAAAATGGGAGACTGCATTCGCGGTCTCCCATTTTTATCATATTAAATCATCTCTAATAAGAGACGACACAGGGAACCCCCGCCGAGGGTTCCCTGCGAGCAAACAGTCCACCGGACTATTTGCTCTACCCTCCTGCGGTTTCGTTTGCACAGGAGATTTCGCTCTCTGCGGAGAGCGATCAAAGGGCGTTGCCCTTTGAGAACCCACCAAAGGGGCAGAGCCCCCTTTGGAATCCTTCAGAGAGGAAGTCTGAGATGATTAAGACATATAAATTTTCAGAGGTTTCAGCCTCAGATATATTTGACCGCGAGGTCGAGGAGATCGACGTTTCTTCTGTCGT
>JAZSNZ010000008.1:0-4225 GCA_045536645.1 Acutalibacteraceae bacterium | reverse complement strand
AACAGCATCCATGTTGATGCCTGCCTTGGTAGAGCCTATATTGACAGAAGAGCATACAAGGTCAGTTGTCGACAGTGCCTCGGGGATGCTGTCAATGAACTTCTCATCATAAGGACCAAAGCCCTTCTGAACGAGAGCGGAATAACCGCCTATGAAGTTAACGCCAACAGCCTTTGCAGCACGGTCCAAAGCCTTTGCAAAGGGCACAGAATCTCCGCCGCTGGCGGCAGCGACAAGGGATACGGGCGTTACGGAAATACGCTTGTTAATAATAGGAATGCCGTATTCCTGCTCAATGGCTTCGCCTGTGGCAACAAGCTTTTCTGCCTTTCTTGTGATCTTGTCGTAAACTGCTGTGCAGGCGCTCTCGGTATCTGCACGGGAACAGTCGAGCAGGCTGATGCCCATGGTGATAGTACGTATATCAAGATGGTCATCCTGTATCATTTTTATCGTTTCGAGAATATCTTTAGTGTTGAGCATAAGAACCCTCCGTCAGATGCGGTGCATGGAATTGAAAATGTCCTCGTGCATAACGTGGACGGACAGACCCTTTTCATCGCCGTAGGAAACCAACTTTTCGCGAAGCTCAGCGAGCTCTACGGAAGTATTGGTGATATCAACAAGCATTATCATAGCAAAAAGATCCTGCAGAATAGACTGAGTAACCTCGGTTACGTTTGCGTTGTTTTCTGCACAGATAGTGGAAACGCCTGCAAGGATACCTACCATATCCTTACCTATAACAGTAATAACAGCTCTCATAACGGGACCTCCCTTTTAATGTAAGACGATTGTAGCACTTTGTGCGAAAATTATCAAGCACATTATTGCAATATTACAAAGGGATGTGCTAAAATCAACAAGGAAAGGGGCTATGATATGTTTAAATTCCCTCTGGCAGACTGCCATGTCCATACAAAGTATTCATTTGACGGTGTAAGCACCCTAACCCAGCAACTCGACAGAGCATCGGAGCTGGGACTGCGTGCAATCGCCATAACTGACCATCTTGATATATTGCCGCAGGATTTTGAGAAAGAAAAGAAGACCCATCTTCAGTGTGTCAGGGAGATAGAGGCACTGCGCCCGAAGTACCCCGAGCTCAATATCCTCTGCGGTACCGAGATAGGTCAGGCGGTGCATTATCCCGAGCTTGCACGGGAATATCTGTCTTTGTACGATTGGGATTTCATTCTCGGCTCTGTACACAATGTGCGTGATACCGAGGATTTCTATTTCCTCGATTTCAAAAACACCGAGCCTCACGAAATTTACATGATCTACCTTGATGAAATAGCAGAGACTGTAGAAACCTGCGATTTCGATTCCCTCGCTCACCTGACATATCCACTGCGCTATATCGTAAAGCGTGACGGCAGACCGATGCCCTTTGAAAAATACGCAAAGAGATATGATGAAATACTCTCTCTGCTTATCGAAAAGGGCAAAGCACTTGAGATAAACACCTCTGCCATCAAAAGCGGAGGCACGCCATCTCCCGAAACAGAAATAATAAACCGCTATGCACAGCTTGGCGGAAAACTTATAACCATCGGCAGTGATGCCCATGAGGCAAAGTATCTGATATCCGATTTTGATAAGGCAAGAGAAATACTGCTCAGCGCAGGGATAAAGTCCTATGTATATTTTGAAAAAAGAAAGATAAAGGAAGAGCTTCCGCTGTAAGAAAAAAGCCGTTCAGACATCGTGTCTGAATGGCTTTTTGGTATATCAGAGGATTTCTTTGACACCTCCCTCTGATGAGGGAGGTTTCACGGTTTTACCGTGACGGAGGGAGAGAAACCATTAAGCAGCGTGGAGACGGACTGTTTTCAGTTCCTTATCTTAAATGTCTTGGGTGCAAGGAAGTAAACAAGAATGCAGGCGATGATGCAGTAAAGCACGCAGAAGATAATGGTGCAAAGCCCGAAAATAAAGGTGGGCAGCTGCATCTGTAGCATGATATAGCACACGACATAGGTCGCTGACATACAGAACTGATAAAGTGCGCTTTTTATCTCGGTGCCTGCGTTGTAAGGCTGGAGCAGATAATAAAGTGTCAGATAATGAACAGAGAAGAAAATGCTCAGACAGACGATAGAGACAAACAGAATAGCGTAGTTTAAGGGATTATCTGTACCGCCTGAAATAAAGAGCAGCAAAGCAAGGCCTACGCCGATTATCGATGCCGGAAGAAGATTAATCTTTATTATCTCACGCAGGCGAATGACAAACAGCCTGAGAATAAACTTCGGCTTCTTGTAGAAAGAATAGGTCAGCAGACTGTTGTCGCAGTTGATAAACAAAGCCTGAGTAAAAATAGTGCCTCGATTTATGATATACATGACAAAAACAAAGTAAGGCAGTATGGTCATCATAAGATCGTTTATTTCTTCGCCAAACTCCGGGCTTACATAAAACAGAACCACAGCGCCCACAAGAAGACTGAGAGCGATAAGTGCTATAGTGACAGAAGATTTCCACAGAATCTTTTTATGCCTTTTTATAAACAGCTCGTTGAGATATTCAAATCCCTTTCTGCTGCTTGATATTTCGGCATTATCGCTGATGTTCTTTTTAGCCGTTTCCTTCTGGATGTTTTTAGCAGCCTCCTGGGAATCAAGCAGAGTACCGCCTTCGGTAAGTAGCTTCTTGTACATGGGTCGGTAGCTTTTAAAACGAAGTATTTTCGGAAGAGATATAAGCCCGAGAAAAACAAAAAGGCACATTACAATAAGGGCTGCGGTACGGGGAATGAGGATATTGAGGAAAGGCAGTCCGTAAGCAATTCCCAGACCGAGGATAATAACGACAAGTCCCCATACACCCTTTATTTTGTTTTCATTTGTAGTAGTTCCTTTTTTTTCAAAAGCCCTGAGATCCTTTGCGGCAATAGCCATTTTAAGCCCTGCGGCTGCAAAGGGCATAAGCAGACACTCGTAAATTTCAAGTCCTGCAATGAGTCCGAAAATCGTTCCGAACAGAGCGAAAGCAACGATCAGCTTAAAAAGCGAATAACCGTAGTTTATGAGAGTATACTGTTTCGCGTCCATGCCCAGCAGTATCATGGCGTAATATTTGTCTTTTGTGGGGTCAAACATATAGGTGTTTATAAATGCACCGATAATAGTCAGCGGCAGGAAGATGTGCAGAAACAGCTCCGCGCGGTTATCAGGAGCATCTGCGGTAAGAAATCCCAGAGGCACCATGAGCATGATAAGGAAATAAAATAATTTTCCGAAAAAAGCAGATATTATCTCCCAGAAAACAGAAATGATATTAGCAAATATCTTGAAGAATCTTACCTGATAGATACCTGCAGGGAGTATTTTCTTAAGGATGGGAAGCTGCTTTATTGCGTAGAGAATGCTGTTTACCCTGTAGGTGTTTTTCAGAGAAAAGGAAATACGAAGTGTTTTATGCATTTTCGTCCTCCCTGAGTGCGGCAATTATCTTTTCCTTGAATTCATCGTTATCAAGATCAGACTTATCCACAGTCTCAAGCTCGCCGTGACTGAGCAGAACTATCTCGTCGCAAAGGTCCAGTGCGAGGTCCATGATATGAGTAGAAAAAATAATGATCCTGTCGCCCTTTATGGAGCGGAGCATCTGCTTCATTTCCTCTGCCACAACAACATCGAGAGAGGTCAGAGGCTCGTCGAGCAGGAGGAGATTGGGCTGTGCGATAATGTTTATCAGCATCTGCATCTTGTTCTTCATGCCGTGGGAGTAGTCCTTCAAGAGCTTGCCTCTGTCATCGGGAGCGATGCTCATAAATTCAAGATATTCATCGGGGGTCTTCGGATTTTTGATTTTTTTCGAATTGATGTCGAGAAAGAATTTTACAAACTCTCTGCCTGTTAAAAATTCAGGAACAGTGGGGGTAGAGAGAACATAGCCGATATCATCGGGGCGAACCTCGCGCAGGCCGTTTTCGTCCTCGATTGAGAACTTACCCGATTCAAATTTGATATCATTGTTCAGACAGTTGAAAAGTGTGGTCTTGCCTGCGCCGTTTCTGCCCAGCAGACCGTAGATCTTTCCCGACTCAAAGGAAAAGTTAATATCCCTGAGCACCTGCTTTTTGTCAAAGCTTTTTGATAAGTTTTCGATGGTAAATTTCATAATAACTCCTTTCAAAATCCCTTTGACAATATTTTCACATATACATAATATGGTTGTCAAGATACAAAACGAAGAAAATGCGGATTTATAAATCCGC
>JAZSNZ010000259.1:0-1855 GCA_045536645.1 Acutalibacteraceae bacterium | reverse complement strand
GGGCAAAGCCCCCAACTTAACGTGAAAACATAAAAGCAGGCGATTCGCCTGCTTTTGAAAAGGCATCCTCGAAAGGATTGAAAAATATGAATTTACAGAAATGCGTAATCGGTATAGAGTTAGGCTCTACAAGAATAAAGGCCGTTCTTCTCGATGAAAACCATATTCCTGCCGCATCGGGCAGCTATGAATGGGAAAACCGGCTTACCGAAAATGGTATCTGGACGTACCCAATGGATGAAGTCCATAAGGGACTTCGCGCCTGCTATGCTGACCTTGCCTCAGATGTAAAGGAAAAATTTGACATAGAGCTCACTACAGTTGGTGCCATCGGCGTTTCGGCAATGATGCACGGCTATCTGCCCTTTGATAAGGACGGCAACCAGCTTGCAGAATTCCGCACATGGAGAAACACCATCACAGGCGAAGCCGCCGAAAAGCTCTCCGAGCTGCTCTCCTTCAATATTCCCCAGCGCTGGAGCATCGCACATCTTTATCAGGCTGTCCTTAACGGCGAAGAACACGTCAAGGACATCGCATTCCTTACCACTCTCGCAGGCTACATTCACTGGAAGCTGACGGGCGAAAAGGTTATGGGCGTGGGCGAAGCATCGGGAATGTTCCCCATAGACAGCGACAAGCTCGATTATAATCAGAAGATGGTCGAGCAGTTTGATTCTCTTATAGATTTCGACTGGAAACTGCGTGATATCCTGCCCAAGGTTCTTCCTGCAGGCGTTTCGGGCGGCACTCTCACCGAAGAGGGTGCACTGTTCCTCGATCCCACAGGCACGCTCGAAGCAGGTGTCATGGTCGCACCCTGTGAGGGCGACGCAGGCACAGGCATGGCGGCTACAAATTCCGTCAGAGTCGGCACAGGCAACGTTTCTGCAGGCACCTCCGATTTTGCAATGCTTGTAACAGACAAGAAGCTCGGCGTACACCGTGAAATTGATATGGTAACTACCCCTGCAGGCAAGGCCGTTGCAATGGTGCACTGCAACAACTGCACATCTGATATAAACGCATGGGTCTCTCTTTTCTCCGAATTTGCCGAGGCCATCGGCGCACCGCAAGACAAGGGCGCACTTTACACCATGCTCTTTAATAAAGCACTCGAGGGCGACACCGACTGCGGCGGACTGATTTCCTACAACTATTTCTCAGGCGAGGGCGTAACAGACCTCGACGAGGGCAGACCCGTATTTGCCCGTTATCCCAACTGTTCCTTCACCCTTGCAAATTTCATGCGCACCCACTTGCTTTCCGCCCTTGCAACCCTTAAAATAGGTCTTGATATACTCGTCAACGAAGAGAATGTCAGAATCGACAAGCTCTACGGACACGGCGGATATTTCAAAACTCCGAAAGTCGGACAGAGAATGCTTTCTGCAGCGGTCGGCGCACCTGTTTCCGTTATGAAAACCGCAGGCGAAGGCGGCCCCTGGGGCATCGCCATCCTTGCAAACTATATGCAGAACAAAGCTGACGGAGAAACCCTTGAAGCTTACCTTGACAGCAAGGTATTTGCAAGTCAGGATTCAACCGAAGTTCAGCCCGACCCCGAAGATATCGCAGGCTTCAATGCATTTCTCGATAACTACAAAAAGGGGCTCGCCGCAGAAAAAGCTGCAGTTGAAGCATTCTGAGGAGGATAAAAATGAAGAACAGAGAATTCTGGTTTATAGTCGGCAGCCAACACCTTTACGGCCCCGAAGTGCTTGATACCGTTGCCGAAAGAGCCGCTGAAATGGCAGAAAAAATCAATGCCAGCGAGCTTATCCCCTGCAAATTCGTATACAAAGCAACGGTTAAAACCCCCGATGAAGTAACAGCCGTTATCAAAGAAGCTAAC
>JAZSNZ010000390.1:0-4465 GCA_045536645.1 Acutalibacteraceae bacterium | reverse complement strand
CGACTTGATGGAATGGATATGTTTGTTGTTTAGATGGTTGATGTCGTCGGTGGTGCCAAGACCGTTTGCAAGGCAGATCATGTAGTTGATGGATGCGAAGATATCATCGATGATGATGTGCTTGGGGATAAGGTCATCGCGGCGGCTCCTGAGTGCTGCCTTGAGCTCTTCCTCGGTCTCGCAGGAGTCGAGGATTTCCTTGAGGATAACGGTACGTACTTTCTCGGTGATGTTGCACTCCTCTGCTGCATCGAAGGATACATAGGGGGTGATGTCAACCATGCCGTTTGAAAGTACCTTTACTTCCTTGCCGCCTTCGAGGGTGACTACTGCGGAGAATACGCCTGCTGCGTCGATCTCTGCTGCCATCTCTCTTGTAACGACCTCACCTGCATCGGCGATGAACTCACCGGTGAAGGGGTTTATAACGGGCTGTGCAAGTGTGCAGCCTGTGATTCTGCCGGCTAAGACAAGCTTCTTATTATACTTGTATCTGCCGACTGCGGAGATGTCATAATGCTTCGGGTCAAAGAAAAGGCCCTTGATGTGTGCTCTTGCGCTCTCAAGTGCTGCAGGCTCGCCCTGCTTGAGCTTCTTGAACACTTCGATTACAGCTGCCTCTGTATTCTCGGTGGTGTCCTTGCCGATGGTTGCTCTGATTCTCTCATCGTCACCGAAGTAATCGAGGATCTCGGTGTTGGAGCCGAGGTCGAGAGCTCTGATAAAGGTGGTGATGGGAAGCTTGCGGTTCTTATCTATTCTTACATAGAATACGTCGTTTGCGTCGGTCTCGTATTCGAGCCATGCGCCGCGGTTAGGGATGACCTTTGCTGCAAGAAGGGGTTTACCTGTCTTGTCATAGTTCATCTCAAAATATACGCCGGGGGAACGGACGAGCTGAGATACGATGACTCGCTCTGCACCGTTGATAACAAAGGTGCCGCTGTCGGTCATGAGCGGGAAATCGCCCATGAAGATCTCCTTCTCACGCTCATTGCCTGTCACTCTGTCGCGAAGAAGTGCGGTGACATGAAGCTTGCCCGAATAGGTAGCATCGCGCAGCTTGCACTCCTCAACTGTGTACTTAGACTGATCTTCGATTCTGTAATCGGTGAAATCAAGTACAAGATTTCCGGTGTGATCGGTAATGCCTGAGACATCTGCCAGAACTTCTTTCAGTCCCTTGTCTCTGAACCACTGGTACGAGTCCTTCTGGATCTCGATGAGGTTGGGCATCTGAAGCGGTTCCTCGATCTTGGAGAAACTCATTCTCGATGTCCTGCCCTGCTTGACTTCCTTGATTTTAGCCATAAACCAAGCATCACTCCATTCTGAAAAGGTTGAACGCCTTCTGCTCGGAATCCTTACGCCCATTAAGGCAGGTGAGCGTAATTTTACCGTCATTGCGTGTAGGAATATTAGGGTAAATGTTAATAATTTCTGGCAATCATAACCAAATGTTTTTGCATTTTTGAAAATTCCGCTTGCCAATTCGCAAGTGGTCAAATCCAAAAAGGGGCAGACAAACCCATTATGATTAGCCTATGGATTTTACCTTAAAAACGGGAATAAGTCAACAGGAACTTTCAGATTTGGGACAAGTTTGGATAACTGAGCAAATTTTATATGTTAGTTTTGTGAACAATGCACATTTCCTGACACTTTGAGAAGCTTTTAACTTCATGTAAAAAAGAGCAGGCATATTGCCTGCTCTGTAAAGTACGTTGAGTTGGGACTTCGTCCCAAACCCTATTCAAGGGTTTCACCCTTGAAAATCCCACCGCCTTTGAAAAGGCGGGCGAAACTTTTGTCTATTTTGCTTCGAATGTGGTCTCGCCGAGCTTTTTTCTCACCAGCTCCGATACCTCGTCAAACACGGGCTGGAAACGGCAGGCACAGCCGCCGCATTCTTCTGCATGCTGGCAGGTGTAGCCGTCAGACAGGCACCTCGACAGATGGTAGGGCCCTTCCACCGCCTCAATGACATTGTAAAGCGATATCTCCTTCGGCTCTTTTGCAAGCTTATAGCCGCCCTGAGCGCCCTTTATGGAATCGACCAGTCCGCCGTTGCGAAGCTTTCTGAGGATTTTAAGTGCAAAGGTCTGGGATACCCTCGACTGTGCAGCTATGTCTTCTGCTGAAAGCTTGTCTGTCTTTGAAAGGCAGTCCACTATTCTTATTGCGTAATCCGATTCAAGTGTTATATGCGTAAGAACACGCCCTTTTCATAAGGATCAGGAATATCCGCGGAGCTTGTTGCTTCTGTTGGGATGGCGGAGCTTGCGGATAGCCTTTGCTTCGATCTGTCTGATTCTCTCTCTTGTTACCTTGAACTCCTTGCCGACCTCCTCAAGGGTACGGCATCTGCCGTCCTCAAGGCCGAAGCGGAGCTTGATGACTCTTGTCT
This sequence comes from Acutalibacteraceae bacterium, assembly GCA_045536645.1. Lineage (GTDB taxonomy): Bacteria > Bacillota > Clostridia > Oscillospirales > Acutalibacteraceae > JAISGQ01. The sequence continues at coordinate 2,058 of JAZSNZ010000390.1, read as the reverse complement.
CTCTGGGAGTCAGGGTCTGGAGAACTTCCTCCATCTGCTTTTTCAGCATGATGTTGGAAACTGCATCGTCGGGAGTGGTTGCATCGTCGTCTGCGATGAAATCACCAAGATGGCTGTCCTCCTCCTCACCGATAGGTGTCTCAAGAGAGACAGGCTCCTGTGCAACTCTCAGTATCTCACGTACCTTCTCAACAGGCATGTTCAGATACTCGGAAATGTCCTCGGGAGTCGGCTCGTGTGCGTTCTCATGGAGAAGCTGGCTCTTTGCTCTCTTTACCTTGTTGATGGTCTCGACCATGTGGACGGGGATTCTGATTGTTCTTGCCTGATCTGCGATGGAACGGGTGATTGCCTGTCTGATCCACCATGTTGCATAGGTTGAGAACTTGAAGCCCTTGGTGTAGTCGAACTTTTCGACTGCCTTTATAAGACCGAGGTTGCCTTCCTGAATAAGATCGAGGAACTGCATGCCTCTGCCGAGATATCTCTTTGCGATTGATACGACCAGTCGCAGGTTAGCTTCCGACAGTCTGCGCTTTGCAGCTGCGTCGCCGTCCATGATTCTGATAGCAAGCTCGATTTCCTCTTCAGCAGAAAGCAGGGGAACTCGTCCGATTTCCTTGAGGTATGCCTTTACAGGGTCGTCGATGAACACGCCGTCTGCGCCGTAGTCGCCTGTGTTCTCTGCGTCTTCGCCTGTGGAAATGTCAAAGTTTACGTTTTCGATGGTAATGTCTTCTACAACATCCTCTATGATCTCAATGCCCTGCTGTTCAAGCTTGTCATAGAAACGTTCCATCATCTCAGGAGCGATATCAACCTCTCCGAGTGCGTCCATGATCTCCTGGTTTGTAAGACTTCCCTTACTCTTACCGAGCTCAATAAGCTCTTTTATGGCTGTCTTTGCATCAGTGTGTGCTGCCATATGTATCTACTTCCTTTCCCTTATTGCACTATTGCTTCTGTGTCTTCTGGCGTCTTAGTGCCTCCAGATAATCCTTCAGCTCCTGTGCCGATGCGGACGATGCCTTCTCAGGGGTCATCTTCTCCGCTTCGTTCACCAGATCGTCCCCAAGTCTTGAAAACTCCTCCTTTGTCATTCTTTCCCTTTGCGTTGTATTGACTATTCGCACAAGTGAGCTCATCTCAGTGTCAGTCAGTATCTCGGTCAGGGTGGTAAATGTCGGCTGTATGCCGTTTTCAAGCTGTTTTGCCATCGCCGAGTACAATGTCCTGTTAAAGCTCGTGACAAACTTTTCTTTCGGCAGTCTGTCTTTTACAAGCGGATAATAATCGGGATTTTTAAACAGGCAGGCGATTATTTCTTCTTCTATCTTCGCCGCCTTTACGTTGTTTCGCCGCTCGGTGTTTACCTCATCGGCACGTCCCGTTGCCTGTGCGGCAAGAGCACGGAACTCCTCCCTGCTCTCGTTCTCGCTCTTTTTTCTTGTCTCTTTCTTTATCTGCGAGAATATTGCACTTTTCTCTACGCCAATCTCTGTGGCTATGCGTGAGGTGTATATATCACGCTCGATTGAATCGAGGGTTGACAGCAGTTTTGTGACTTCCTTCAGGAAGTTTACTCTGCCCGAATCTGTGCCCATGTCGTACTTTGCACGGATATTGTCTATAAGATACTCTGTTCCGCTGGCACTTTCAGAAATGAGCTTTTTGAATTTCTCTGCGCCGTATTTTTTTATGTACTCATCGGGGTCTTTTGCTCCCCTGATAACTACGACCCGTATTTCAAGCCCTTCTGCCTGCATTTCGGGAATCGAACGCTTTATGGAATTCTGACCTGCTTCGTCGCCGTCCTGTGCGATTATGACCTTTTTCGCATACTTGGCAATAAGCTTTGCCTGCTTTCGGGTAACCGCCGTACCTTGAGAGGCAACGGCATTGGTTATTCCTGCCTGATGCATTGCGATGGCATCCATAAAGCCTTCGCAGAGAATTATCTCATCGCCTTTTGAGTTTTTGGCGATGTTCATGCCGTAGAGGTTTTCACCCTTTGTGTAAACAGGACTTTCGGCAGTGTTTACATACTTTCCGCCCGTG
>JAZSNZ010000320.1:0-8930 GCA_045536645.1 Acutalibacteraceae bacterium | reverse complement strand
CGCCGTTTTCGTTGGCTCTGTCAACCAGAACCTTCGCAAGATCCTGGGCCTGTGTTTCACAGAATAAGCCTAAAATATCCTCATCCTCAAGGAAATTTGTAAGTCCGTCTGAACAGAGCAGAATGGCCTCATTCTCTGTTATTTTCTGTACGGAAAAATCTATCTTTATGGAATCACCAACACCCAGCGCCCTTGTTATGACGTTCCTGCGAGGGTGTATCCTTGCTTCCTCTTCCGTTATCTCACCGCTGTCGACCATCTCCTGTACAAGAGAGTGGTCATTTGTGGCTCTGCGAATTTCGGAATCTGAGAGTATATAAGCCCTGCTGTCACCTGAATGAGCAAGTACCAGCTCATCTCCCAGAACTACAGCTGCAACAACGGTAGTTCCCATGCCTGCGAGGGTCAGGTCATTCATCGCTGCGTCAAACACGCTTGTGTTGGCGGCCTTTATCGCATCATTCAGTATCGCCTGTGCTGTTTCAACATCTGCATTTTCGCACAGCTTCTGCTCTATTTCGTTTTTCATTACTTCCACAGCAGTCCTGCTGGCAAAATCGCCGCCTGCAGCGCCGCCCATTCCGTCGCACACCACTGCCCATGAGATATTTTCATTCACTGTGCCGTGTGCAAATGCGTCCTGATTGACACGCCTGACAACACCTGTGTCAGTCAGTCCAAAAATCATCATATGTGTTCCTCCATGCAGTGCAATTTACTGCTGCTCGCTCTGATGCCTACGTCTAAGCTGTCCGCAAGATGCATCTATATCCGAGCCAAGCGTTCTTCGCACCGTAGTACGGATGCCTTTGCTCTCAAGAATATTCTTGAAAGTTTCTATCTGCTTTGTATCTGATCGAACAAAGCCGTTTTCTTTTACTGTATTTACTGGTATCAGGTTTACATGGCACAGCATCCCACGCAGTCTGCGTGCAAGTTCCTGTGCACATTCCTCTGTATCGTTCACTCCGCTTATAAGGGAATATTCAAAGGATATGCGCCTGTGGGTAGCTTCTGCATAGCGGCGGCAGGAGCTGAGCAGCTCCTCCACATTCCATCGCTTGTTAACAGGCATTATGGTGTCCCTTATCCTGTCATTAGGTGCGTGGAGCGATACTGATAGGGTAAACTGCATATTGAGCTTTGCAAGCTCATCTATTTTATTGACCAGTCCGCAGGTGGAAAGAGAAATATTTCTCATTCCGATGCACAGTCCCTCAGGGTGGGAGACAAGATGAAGAAACCTGAGAACATTGTCGTAATTATCAAGGGGCTCGCCCATGCCCATAAGCACAAGGTGGGATATTCTCTCCCCTGCGTCCTTCTGAGCGGTCATGACCTGCGCCAGCATTTCAGATGGTGCGAGATTTCTCGACAATCCTCCAAGGCCTGTTGCGCAGAACGCACATCCCATGCGGCAGCCGACCTGAGTTGAGATGCACAGGGAAAGCCCGTGCTTATACCGCATCAGAACCGCCTCAACGCATTCTCCATCGTGGAGAGAAAAAAGATATTTTACTGTTCCATCATACTCGGATACCTGTTTCTTTTCAATGACGGCATCTGATATGTAACTCTTTTGTAACAAATTTTCGCGGTCATTTTTGGACAAATTGCTCATTTCATCAAAGGAGGAAACGCCCTTGTGAAGCCACGAAAAAATCTGCTTTGCACGGAATTTCGGCATGCCGAGGCTTTGCACAAACTCGGTAAGCTCTGCCATATCCATGCTTTTTATATCTGCTCGCACTGTTGCCTCTCAGCCCTTTCTGCGAAATCTTGAGATAAAGAAACCGTCTGAACCTTCTCTTTGGGGGAATATGGTCGCCATGCCGTTTTCACAGTCTGCACTGACCCAGTCGGGGAGCTCAAAGGGCATGGGCTCAAAATCGGGATCGTTTTCTAAAAACCATTTTGCGTTTTCTTCGTTTTCAGAAGGGTTCAGCGTACAGGTGGAATATACCAGCACACCGCCCTTTCTGACAAGTGCTGAAGACGCTGTAAGAATATCACGCTGTATTTCGGTGATTGACTCCATTTCGCTCTTCGCCTCTTCTGCGGTTTTAAGCATTATATCGGGCTTTCTGCGAATTACTCCGTAGCCCGAGCAGGGTGCATCACAAAGCACAAAGTCGGCTTTGTTTTCTTCCCGTGTCATTGCATCGCGGACAGTGGGTTCGATATTTTCAAGACCCAGCCGCTTTGCACCGCTGTCTATAAGGGAAACTCTCTGGGGATAAAGGTCGCAGGAAATAATCTTTCCTGTGTTATTCATGTACTGAGCTATGGTAAAGCTCTTGCCTCCGGGAGCAGCGCAGACATCGTAAACCACGCTGTTTTCCTCTGCTCCAAGGAGCATGCAGCAAAGCTGCGATGCTAAGTCCTGCACATGGAACAGGCCTTCTCCATAAGAGGCAAGCTTATCTATGGCACCTGATGCTTCCACCGCTATTGCATTTGAGAGCTTTGTTTTTTCTGCCTTTACGCCTTCCTCAGAAAGCCTTCTGCAAAGCTCCTCTTCATTTATCTTTGTCGTGTTCACTCTCAGATAAACAGGTGCTCTGCCTTTTATTGTGGAAAGTATCTCTTCGCATTTCTCTTCCCCGTAGCTTCTGTGCCAGAGCTGAGTCAGCCATTTGGGAACGGAATATTTTGCAGAAAGATACAGAATGTTATCTTTGTTTTTATCGGGGAGCTTGAGCTCCTTGCCCGAACGGATAAAAGAACGCAGCACTCCGTTTACAAGTCCTGCGGCTCTGGGTGCAAACTTCTTTGCAAGATTTACGCACTCGTTTACCGCTGCACTGTCGGGAATCTTGTCCATATACACAAGCTGGGTCAGACCCATGCGGAGTATCACTCTCACCTCAGGCTGAAGCTTCTTTGCGCTCTTACCTGTCAGTGCCTGTATCTGCAGATCAAACAGCTCTGTATTTTCAAGAGTGCCGTAAACTATTGCGGCACCAAGAGCTTTTTCACGCTCGTCCTCCACCTTTGCAAGCTCTGCATTGAGGGCGATATTTGAGTAAGCACCCTCCGATTCTGTTCGCATCAGCACCCTGTATGCAGCTCTGCGTGCCTGAGTCATAAGTTAATCTCTCCTGTTGCCTCTGACTATCAGAAATACTCTTAAAAGGGACATGAGGGAAGTCAGGAATGCAGTGACATAGGTCATTGCCGCTGCGGAAAGCACCTTTTTAACTCCCTTTATATCGTCACCCTTTGCGATTTTCAGCTCTGTAAGAAGCCGCTTTGCACGGTTGCTTGCATTGAATTCAACAGGCATCGTCACAAGATAAAACACTGTTGCCGCTGCCATGAAAATAACGCCCAGCATTGCAATTGCATCTATAGCCATGGCAATACCGACTATTATGACTATCATAGAAAGAGAGTTTGCAATGTTGACTACGGGCACCATTGCCGTTCTCAGCTTTACAGGTGCGTAGTCATTTGCGTGCTGCAATGCATGGCCGCATTCGTGAGCAGCTATTCCAATTGCCGCAACAGAGGTTCCGTTGTATACCTCCTGAGAAAGGGATACCACATTGGTTTTCGGATTGTAGTTGTCGGTAAGATTGCCTGCAATCATATCGATTCTGACATTGTACAAGCCGCCCTTGTCAAGTATCTCACGGGCGACCTGTGCCCCTGTCAAACCGCTGCCGTTGCTTACCTTGCTGTATTTTGAATAGGTGGATTTTACCCTTACCTGTGCGATAAGGCTGAGGATAATGGCCGGCAGTACTAAAAGCAGGTAGTATTTGTCAAAGCCATAATAAAATGAAAAGAAGTTGAAATTTGAGCTTTCGGTCACATACTGAAGAATCATTTTAATCCTCCTTATTTAAATGCTGAACCATCCTTTAATGGGTGTCCTCTGAAATAATCGGAGGACTTCATTCTCTTGCCGCCCTGTGCCTGAAGTTCACAGATTTCAAGAACTGTGCCGTTTCCGCAGCAGACAAGCAGAGGGTTCACACTTAGTATTTCCCCTTCACTGCCGTTATGAGTTAAATCCTTGCGGCAAAGAGAGGAATGAATTTTCATTGTCTGTCCGTCAAGTGTGGCTGTTGCCACAGGCCACACGGCAAGACCGCGTATTTTGTTGTGAATGGTCTGTGCGTCCTTTGTAAAATCAATGGGGCACAGAGATTTGTCCAGCATTGGTGCATGGGAAGACAGGGCATCGTTCTGTTTCTCAGGACTGAGCTCGCCTTTTTCGAGAGCTTCGAGAGTTTTTACTGCCAGTCGTGCACCCATTGCGGAAAGTCTGTCGTAAACATCACTTGCAGTCTCGTTTTCGCCGATTTCTGTTTCATCGATAAGAAGCATATCGCCTGTATCAACACCTGCGTCCATCTGCATTGATGTAACGCCTGTTTTCTTTTCTCCGTTGATTACCGCCCACTGGATAGGTGCGGATCCTCTGTATTTCGGAAGTATTGAGCCGTGGACATTGATGCAGCCGTATTTCGGTACGTTGAGAAGTGCTTCTGGAAGTATTTTTCCGTAGGCTACAACTACTGCCGCATCGGGTGCAAGACTCTTCATAAGCTCATACGCTTCGTCGTTTTTAAGGGATTTCGGCTGGTAGACGGTCAGTCCTAAGCGAAGTGCTTCTATCTTAACTTCGGGAGGGGTCAGCTCCTGATGTCTGCCTCGGGGCTTATCGGGTTGTGAGAATACTCCCACGATCTCATGCCCTGCTTCATGCAGTGCTGTCAGCACAGGCACCGCAAAATCAGGCGTTCCCATAAATACCAATTTCATAATTTATGCATTCCTTATCTGAACACTTTTTTGCTATCGCCTCAAAAGAGGCGATACAGGAAACCCCCGCCGAGGGTTTCCTACGTTACAACAGTCCACCGGACTGTTGTAACTACCTTCCTGCGGTTTGTTTGCAACAGGGATTTCGCCATCTGCGGATGGCGATTCAAGGGCTTTGCCCTTGAAAATCCCACCAAAGGGGCTAAGCCCCCTTTGGAAACCTGTTTACTTATTATTCCTCGTCATCGTCGTCAGTTTCAAGCTCCGAGGGGTCTACCATTCTGACAACATTGTCGATGTAGAGAATGCCATCAAGGTGGTCAAGCTCGTGGCAGATTGCCTTTGCAAGCAGTCCCTCTCCCTCAATTTCCCAGTCGTCGCCATTTCTGTCGGTATACTGTGCGCGCACCTTCATGGGTCTGCGTGTGATGCCCCATTCACCGGGGACAGACAGACAGCCCTCAAGGGTCTCCTGCTCGCCCTCGCGATAGGTTATCTCCGGATTTATCATGATTATGGGGCCTTCGCCAACGTCCACTATGACTATTCTGCGAAGCACACCTACCTGCGGTGCTGCAAGGCCTGCGCCATGCGCGTCCTCCAGAGTCTCAAGCATATCGTCAATAAGAGTGTCGATGCGCTTGTCTATCTTTGTGACAGGTCTTGAAATCTTTCTCAGTGTGTCTTCATTTTTGCCAAGTATTTTTCTCAATGCCATTGTCTACGCAGCACCTTTCTCTTACATTACGCTGTCGGGATTTATATCTGCCCATGCGGTCACGCCGTCATTGCTTCTGTCTGCACCGAAGGAAACTAGCATTTCACTCATCAGACTTCTGAACCGTGGGCTGTTTCTGCATTTTAATATAAGCTTGTATCTGAACTTTCTGTTCACTTTTCCGATGGATGCCGCTGACGGACCTAAAACTCTCAGCGGTACATCCTTGTATTCTGTGGTTGCTCTGTCACGAAGCTCCTCAAAAAAGCGAAGTGCCGATGCCTTTACCTGCGTCTCGTTCATTCCTATGAATCCCACAAGGCAGATATCCGCAAAGGGCGGATAGAGCATGGCTTTTCTTATCTTTATTTCGCTTTCGAAGAACTTTCCGTAATCCTGCGATGCCGCAAGAGGTATTACGGGATTATCGGGCTTCAGAGTCTGGATTATTGCTCTGCCTGCGTTCTTGCCTCTGCCCGACCTGCCCACTACCTGAGTCAGCAGTGAAAAGCCACGCTCCATGCTGCGGAAATCATCGGAATACAGGTCAAGGTCTGCCATCAGCACTCCCACAAGGGTAACACGCTCAAAATCGAGTCCCTTTGCTACCATCTGGGTGCCTATCATAATATCGTATTCGTGATTTCCGAAGCTGCCAAGCTTTTCTTCATGGGAAAAACGGGTCATGGTGGTATCTGCGTCCATTCGCAGAATACGGGCTGTCGGGAACAGCCGCTCCACCTCTTCGATTACGCGCTGTGTACCCAGTCCTGCATACCGAAGCTGGTCGGCTCCGCAGTCGGGACATTTATTTGTAAAAGGCACAGACATGCCGCAGTAGTGGCACATCAGCCTGCCGTTATCGCTGTGATAGGTCATGGAAACACTGCAGTTTTCGCACATGAGCACGTGACCGCAGGCTCTGCATGACACAAATGTATTATAGCCTCGTCTGTTGTGAAGCAGAATCGACTGCTTTTTGTTTTCGAGGTTTTCGCTGAGAGCTTCGTAAAGCTCGTTGCTGATTATGCCTTCGCTTGTGCGGTTCTGGGATATATCCACCACCTCAACGCTCGGCAGAACTGCTGTTCCGTAGCGTTTGCGAAGAGGTGCAAGAGCATAAGCGCCTGTCTGCGTTGCAGCAAAGTAGCTCTCTATGCTGGGAGTTGCGCTGGACAGCACCAGCAGAGCTTTGTGATAACCGCAGCGGAATCTCGCCACATCTCTTGCGTGATATCTGGGGGACTGCTCCGATTTATAGGTGTATTCCTGCTCTTCGTCTATGATTATAAGACCTATTTCCTTAAACGGTGCGAAAATTGCTGAACGGGTGCCGATGACTATCTGCGCGTCTCCGTTTCTGACCCTCTTCCACTCGTCCATGCGCTGTCCCAAGGACAGTCCGCTGTGGAATACGGCGCATTTTTTGCCGTAGTGGCTGTGGAATTTGCTGAGGGTCTGGGGAGTCAGTGCAATTTCGGGCACCATTACTATAATGCCCTTACCGCTATCTAAAACACTGTCGATAAGCTTCATGAAAACAGAGGTCTTGCCGCTGCCCGTTACGCCGTAAAGAAGCGTGGGCTTGGGCTTTTCGCTTCTGTATTCGCTCATCAGAATGTCAAATGCCTTTGTCTGCTCTTCTGACAGCTCGATTGGGGTATCTCCCTGCGCTTCTTCCACGTCATCATAGGGATTGCGGTATACTTCGTTTTCATAGTATTCCGCGTAGCCGTTTTTTACAAGTCTGTCAACTACTGCCGAGGTAACGCCAGTAAAATAGCACACTTCTTTGACTGATGCACTGCCTGCGCTTTCAAGCAGCTCTGTTACGCATTTCTGCTTTGCAGTCAGCTTCGCACTCTCTGCGTTTTCAGTCAGGCGAACCATTTTTACTGTGGCATCACCCATTCGGCGTACTGCCTCATCAGTTCGCTCTATTATGCCTTTTTTCAGCAGAGAGGCAATGGCCTTTTCGCCGCATTCGCCCATTAACTCAATAATCCGCTCGTGAGCAACTGCAGTTTCACAGCCTGCAAGGGTATTATACAGCAGCTTCTCTGCTTCATTGAGACTTTCATCAGCTTCGTTTTTTACCCTGTAAGCTCGGACAATATTGATGTTTATGCCCGTGGGAAGCATGAGTCTTACCGCTTCAAAAAGAGTGCAGTAGTAATTTTCCTTGAGCCACTGTGCCAGCCTCAGCATTTCTTCAGTCAGCAAGGGGGTACTGTCTATCTGCTCGGACAGGGGTTTTAGCTTTTCAAAACTCGTATCTGCCTCTACAGAAAAAACCATGCCCTGCCGCTTTTTGTTGCCTGCCCCGAAGGGAACTGTGACACGGCAGCCGGGACGAAGGGTCTCTGAAAGGTGGCTCGGCACCGAATATGAAAACAGCTTATCAAAATGATATGCCGTCTTTTCGATTGCCACTGCCGCAACCTTCATTTTTTTCCGTCCCTTTCTCTTTTACTCAGAAACCGAGGGTCTCATTCTTTTCGTCGATTATTATCTTTACCTCTGTCTCGCTGATATTCTCAACGTGTGCCTTTCCCTCTGCAAGATAACGCAGTACCATGTTTACAGGCTTCTCGTCAAGAGAAACATTATTGAGCTCTGCGCTGTCTGCTATCTCACGTGCCTTCTTTGCAATAGCATCTACAAGTGCATATCTGCTGTCTGCTTCTGCAAAAATTTCGTCGATTGTCTTCTTCATTTTTTACCTCTCCTCAAGTGCTGTTCATATAAAATCTCTGATCTCTGAAACAAGAATTTCATACAGCTCATCAGCTGCTGTTTCAAGATTGTCGTTTACAACTTTGTATTTATACTCGTCCTTGTGCTCAAGTTCTTCTATTGCACGCTCAAGTCTGTATTTTATTGACTCTTCCGTATCAGTGTCTCTCTTCCTGCCTCTGATGCGCTTTTCCAGAACATCAACAGAAGGAGGCAATATGAACACTGTGACGCAGCCGTCGATCTTCTCGACAACCTGATTTTTGCCGTTTAAATCGATATCGAGAATTATCGGCTCTCCGGCATTTATGGCATTATGAAGATTTATCATGGGAGTGCCGTAATAGTTCTTACCGTATTTATTGTATTCTGCAAACTCGCCATCCTCTATCATGCTCATAAATTTTTCTTCTGTTACGAAGTGATAGTGGACACCGTCGATCTCCTGCTCAGATCGTTCTCTGGTGGTTGCTGAAACGGAGAACCGTGTTGTTACTCCTATATCAGCGAGCTTTTTGTTGACTTCACCTATAAGCGTACCTTTTCCGACTCCTGATGGACCTGAAATTATTATGATAAGTCCTCTGCAATTATTCTTCATCGAGCTCCTCCTCGTCCTCAACCTCACGGTCATTGAGTCTGTTTGCTATGGTTTCAGGCTGAAGAGCAGACAGCACCACATGGTCACTGTCGGTAATTATTA
>JAZSNZ010000025.1:0-2466 GCA_045536645.1 Acutalibacteraceae bacterium | reverse complement strand
GATTGTATCTTATAGGGTCAATGGAAGTTATCCCTATGCAGTAGGCAGCTATACTGCCTGCACCCGAGCCTCGGCCGTGACCTGTGGGTACATCGTGGGTTCTTGCATAGTGAACAAAATCGTGAACTATGAGGTAATAATCAACATAGCCCATTCTCTCGATGGTGGTAAGTTCGTATTCCAGTCTGTCGATTATTTCCTGTGAAGGGTTATCTCCGTAATATTTGTGCAAGCCATCGTAGCAGAGATTTCTGAAATATTCATAGTGCGTCTGTCCCTCGGGGACATCGAAATTCGGAAGCTTCGTCACACCGAACTCAAATTCTATATTGCACATTTCGGCAATTTTTGCAGTGTTTTCAACAGCTTCGGGATAATCGGGTACAAGAGAGACCATTTCCTCTTCGCTTTTGACATAGAATTCCTGTGTGGGGAATCTGAAAGCCTGAGGATTGCTGATAACGTCCTTGGTCTGGATGCAGAGCAGGACTTCATGCATTTTTGCGTCTTCTCTTGAAATATAATGACAGTCGTTGGTAACTACCATCGGAATGCCTGTTTCGCGGGAGATACGCACCAAGCCGTCATTAACACGTATCTGCTCATCGATTCCATGATCCTGAAGCTCAAGATAATATTTTCCCCGTCCGAAAACACTGTCATACCAAACTGCCGCTTCCATTGCACCTTCGTAATCGCCGTCGTCGATCTTTCTCGACGGTTCACCTGCAAGACAGGCGGAAAGGGCAACAAGACCCTCGTGATACTGCTCGAGTATCTCGCGGTCTACTCTCGGTTTGCTGTAAAATCCTTCTGTCCATGCGATGGATACAAGTTTACATAAATTCTCGTAACCCTTGTAGTTTTCACATAATAAAACAAGGTGGTAGGATTCATTGTCAAGACCGTGCACCTTATCATGTCTGGTACGTCTTGAAACATAGACCTCGCAGCCGACAATGGGCTTGATATCCTGCTTTTTGCACTCTTTATAAAAATCAATGACTCCGTACATAACACCGTGGTCGGTAATGGCAAGCGCATTCTGGCCAAGTCGTTTTGCTTCTGAAACCAGCTGCGGAATGCGGCACGCACCATCAAGGAGGCTGTATTCAGTATGTACGTGCAAATGTACGAAGCTGCCCATTGATCTATTCCTCCTTACACCATTCCATCAGTCGTTTAAGTCTGTGATTTACACCGCTTCTCGAAAGCGGCGGATCGAGCATTTCTCCCAGATCACGCAGAGATGTACCGGGATTTTCAAGTCTCAGCCGGGCAATCTCACGTAGATCCTCGGGAAGTTCGTAAAGCTCATGATCTTCACAGTATTTTTTTATAATAACTATCTGCTCTGCAGCAGCATTTGATGTCTTTTTTAAGTTGGCATTGTCGCAGTTTGTCTGACGCTGTACACGGTTGCGCATATCCCTTATCGAGCGTTCCTCGAAAAGCCGGAAGGATGCGTTCTGCGCACCCATTTCAAGAAGAATCTGTTCTATTATTTCGCTGTCTTTGAAATATACAAGGTAATTGCCTTTACGCTCAGAAAGCCCTGCATTTACGATTCCGTTGAAATTAACCAGCTTAATGAGGTTCTCAGCAAGCTCTTTCTTCTGAATATCGAATTCAAGATGATAATCCTTCTTAGGGTCTGTGACAGATCCGCAGGCGAGAAACGCACCTCTGAGAAACGCAGAAAAACAGCAGGGCTTATTCATGACCGAAAGACGGATGCCGCTGTCATCTCCAAAAGCATCTGCAAGCTCTTCCCTGTCTGATCTGTAAGGAATCGAAATAATAAAAACTGAATTATCGTCTATTCTCTTCGGGCGTGTTATGTCAACCGCAACACCGCATACCTGAGCAGCAGAATCTGCGATCTTTTCAGCAATATATTCGTATTTCGTGCGATATATTATCTCTGCTGAATTATTCAATAAACCCGAAAAGAGCAGTAAGGCATAAGCCTCTGCTCTTAAACAGCATTTACTCTGCAAATTCATATCACAGAGGTTTATTTTTGTTTCTGACGAAAATGACATCTCATTGCCACCTGTTAAGTCTTGATATCTTTATCTCTGTGAGTAACCACAGAAGCATAACCCTTTGTACGCAGATACTGTTTCAGTGCCTCTGAAATTGCAACAGATCTGTGGTTTCCTCCTGTACAGCCGATTCCGATTATAAGCTGACTTCTGCCCTCTGCAATATACAGAGGTATCATATAAGCCATCATATCGCAGAGCTTATTGAGAAAGCCCTTTGTCAGATCACTTGCAAGCACGTAATCACGAACAGAAGCATCAACACCTGTTAACGGACGCAGTTCAGGGATATAGTAAAAATTCAAAAAACACCTGACATCGAATACCATGTCAACACCAATCAACAAACCTCATTTAAATCCAAAAAATACTATCTCTATCTTCATAAAACAATATATTTCCCCTACAAACATCTATA